>DASSHD010000024.1:0-6129 GCA_035693085.1 Hanamia sp.
TACAGGTATTTCGGCTGCGCCTAATAAATTTTTTGTTTCTTCTTTGTCACAGGCAATGTCAACGGCAATATTGCTTGTAGTACTTGCAATGGTAGCGCGTATTCTTTTTTGATGAATACCATATCCTAATTGCACAAGGGAATGTTTGTTCAACCTGATATAAGGAATTCCTCTTTTTGCCGCTTCCTCTACAATACAACCCGTGCTGGGGCCAAGTCTTGTCTCCTCTCTTATTTCCCTCATCCGCATGATATCTTCATCAAGATTGTAAGACTTATCATCTATTAACGCCTGCGCCACTCTCACTGCAGCCCTCGCTGCATATACGCCTGCATCTTCTTCAATATAGCTGAAGCATACATAATATTCTCCTTTAACTCCTGCACCACGTGTACGTCCAAAACCAGTATCCATTCCTGCAAGCGTTTGCAATTCCAGGGCGATATGTTCTATCACGTGCCCCATCCAGGTGCCTTCGATTACACGTTCGTAGAAACCTCCAACATGCCCTTCGCTGCAACGATGCTCATAGAGCGTAGGCATTAATTTATCAAGCCGTTCTTTAAACCCCGGTATCGTGTTAGTCGGACGTTCTTCCATTTCTTCAAGATCTAATTTCAATTGTATCAGCTTGGTTCTTCTGACACTCCAGAAATTAGGTCCGCGCAGTACTTTAATTTCTATGATCTTCATAAAAAGAATTTCTGATAATGAATGGTTTGAAAAAATAAATGAATTGAAAAAGGAACAAAAGGTAAGATAGAAAAAAAGATCGTCAAAAAAATTCTTCATTTCGTAAATGCGGAAAAAGGTCTCAGATATGTGTATTGTGAGAATAAAAAATCCTATTCATTTTCATCCTTTTGCAGAAAATTAAAGTCTCTGAATTCAAGTAACATATAAGTTTAAATGCAAACCTCACATTATACATCTACCTTCTTTTGGAATAAATTTTGTGGCACCTGGATTTAAAACTCTGGATTTGATCCATCAACTTCTCTTCATGACCAGGTTAGTGTATGCTATAATTTAAGAATCTTCTGCCAGTCAATTATAGCATTATAAATTATATTTTAACGGACTTAAACTTTGAAAATTATGAATAAACGTATTGAATGGGTTGTCTTATTTTTTTGTTTTTATTTAGGAGCTTTTTCTACCGTGCACGCTCAAAAAACAAATGATGGAACAACAAAATCAGAAACTTCTGCTAATTCAAAAGAAAAAGATCATTTGGAATTTTCACATCCTTTAATCACGGAATCTATCAGTCCGGATACTAAAATCCGGTTCACCTACCTGAATACAAAAGTTCAAAGCGGCATCACTTCCCAACAGTATGTCCTTGAATTGGAATACTCTCCGGTGCCGGTTTTCAGCCTTCATCTGGATGTTCCTTATGGCACTTTAAAATCACAGGGAGCATCTTCATTTTCTAACCTGGATAATATAGAGCTTACCTTAAAATTTGCCAATTTTGCGTTTGCAAACCATAATGTGCTACTCGGTTACGGAATCGGCTTTGGACTTCCCACAGGCAATGACAGCAAAGGAATAGGCAGTGATCATGTTATTGATGTAGAACCTTTTTTGAATGCAGGATATCTATGGCGAAAATGGGAATGGACTGCCTATTTTACTTTTAGTGTCCCCACCCATCAGCATAAAGGTGAAAATATGCAATCTAGTCTTGAATCCCGGGCAACGGCATTGTATCATCTCAACCGCTATTGGCAGCTTCTCGCTGAATTCGGAAATGAAAGAGATATAAGTAGTCCATCCGGCTGGAATAAAAATTATGACCTGCTGGAAGGATTCAAATATTTACCCTTTGGACATAAACCCTGGATACTCGGGGCTGCGGTAAGACAGGGATTAGGTAAAAATTCAGATTTACACTTTCAGTGGTTATTGACTCTTTTTTATCATTTTCGGGATTAAATAAAATCATGTAGCGGAATCAATAATTATTAGCCGCAGTGAATCTGTAAATAAAAAAAATTAATACTCCTTTAAACAATGCGTTTATAGATATTCCGTTACTTTTGTAAATAATTTTTTTATTAAACTTCATCTCTAACTAACATTTCGTTTGTTGTTTTTATCAAAATAAAATTCATGGAAATACCTAAGGGAAAGTTGTTTGCTATTGGTGGCGCGGAGGATAAAGGCGTTAATCTGGAAAAAGGAGAAATGGTAAGGAATAATCTTAATTTTTTTGAATTAGGAATTCTTAAACGGATCATAGAAGAGGCAGGAGGGCGATCTATAAGAATGGAAGTGATTACTACCGCTTCAGTGATACCAAATGAAGTAGGAGAAAATTATCTGAATGCTTTTGGGAAAATCGGATGTACCAATGTAGGGTTACTTCCCATTCGCACCCGGGCTGATGCGATGAAACAGGAATATATTGATCGCATTAAAAAATGTGACGCAATTATGTTCAGCGGAGGAAATCAATTAAGATTAACAGCCACATTTGGCGGTACAGAACTTTTGGAAATAGCCCTTAACCGTTATCTGGAAGATGAGAATTTTTTAATAGCCGGAACCTCTGCCGGAGCAATGGCCATGAGCAAAACTATGATCTATGAAGGAAATGCCGGCACCGCTCATTTAAAAAGTGAGGTCAAACTTACTACAGGCCTTGGTTTTATGGGCGATGTAATTTTTGACAGCCATTTTGAAAAAAGGGGAAGATTTGTGAGGCTTGCCCAGGCGATTGCCACCAATCCATCCGCAGTTGGAATCGGGCTTGGCGAAGATACCGGCATGTTAGTAAAAGAAGGGAATGTGATGGAAGCGGTTGGCAGCGGGCTTGTAATGATTATTGACGGTCATGGTATAAGACATAATAATATTGCTGATATTCCCGATGGAAACCCCATAAGTGTTGAAAATATCAAAGTTCATATCTGCGAGAAAGGAAACGTTTTTCTTTTGAAAGAAAGAAAATTTATACCAAATATTGAGGAATATAAATCGGGGATAGTTACTGAGAAAGAAAGGAAGATGAAGGCGGTTTGAACAGTAAACAAATTTGCCTGCCAGCAGGCAACGAAATAATCAGAATTTCTAATTTTGTTTTTATAGCCAGGTAAGGAAACTTCCTGAGTGAATACTGGCAGTAGCAGTAGGTTAGTTATAATTTGCTTTCAGGATTTTAATGACTTAGTTCTTTCACATTAAATATTGATAACTATCAACGTATTATCTGATATACAAGAATTTTATCAGTTCCTGTAAAAGCAATAGAACTCCCGGAGCCTCTTTTGTATTAAACTCAATATTAGCAGTCTGAGACCTTAAAAGTTAATTAGAAAGTATTAGATTAAATGAGAAAATTATTCACGATATTATTTTTGTTTTTTGCAGTAAAATCTTTTGCACAGACAGCAAATGCAGGTAGTGATAAAACTGTGTACTTGACGCATGGTAATAAAGTAACGATAGGAGGCAGGAGTTTTGGTGCTTCTTATGCCTGGACAAAGATCTATGATGTACAACCACCACAGGCAGGTTATCCAATTGACCCTGCTATTATTACTTCACCTTCTTCCGCTACTACCACTGTAACCGGTTTAATACAGGGTGTTTGGTATTATCAATTGGCGGTTACAACCGGGAGAAGTACTAAAAAAGACACGGTAGTTGTAAGGGTAGATTATGATTCCCCACCTGCCGGTAGTATTTGTCTGAGAAGTTTACAAATGACTGACCCTATAGTTTATAAATATATTGATGACAGGAGAGATACTACTCAGTTAAGTGGAAGCCCCGATGGGTTTACTACCTCCCAAGGAGATTATTTTCCTGATAGAGCCAGATCAAGTAGTATGATGATTGACAGTTCAAGGGGGAAATTCTATTCTACTATTGAAGATGGGTATCATTGGCAGAGTGATCCAAATTATGCAAGGACTGAGATGTCTTTTGGCACTTATTATAATTTAGATAGTAATAAGACATATTGTTTTGAATGGAAAGGATATTTTCCGCAGAATTTTAGTGGCATGAAAGAAAATCAGACTGTGGGGGCTTTAATGCAAGTTCATGGTAGTAATACTATTTCCCCCAATTTTGGGTTTGCGCTATTAAATGGTATTGATGGAAATAATTCAGCCAGAGGTACCCCGGGTGTAAAGGGGTTATATCTTTCTGATGAGATTAGTGGGGATGCAAAATATACCTTATTAATGAATTTGGATAGTATGGTTAATCAGACGCACACAGTTCGGTTAACATTCAGGGAAGGTAAAAGTTATCCCGGGCAGGATGCGTTTATAAAAATAGAAATGGATGGTGTGGAGAAATATTATAGAAATACCGGACAAATAGGAAATACTTTTCAGGAAGACTATCCAAAATTAGCTACATTATACGATTATGGGAAAGCGTTAGTTGATCCCAATAATCATACACGAAACAGAAAATTTTCCCTGGTTACAGAATCATTTAAAATTTATACGTTAGATGAAAAGGCCCCTGTCTGGCCTCCGGTCATTAATACAGGTGGGATTGAGATAACCAAAAAGTATCCGAAGATACAGTAACATTAAGTGCAACTTACACTTTGGCATCCGGCCAATACAGGTACTTTTATATAGTCAGCTCATTGACCTGAATGTAACTTTACAGTTTCCCCGCATAAAATTGAAACATAACCACCGTGATCAAAACACAACGTAATAGCCCTTATTTCACAAGGAAATTTGGAGGCAACTTTCAGAATCGAACTGAATATTCATCTTTACGAAAGATGTGTTATAACCATGTTAACTAAGCTGCCTTATGGTATAGATTGGTAACGATCCAATATCGTTGGTTCTTCAAAAAAATACGATTCCGTTTTAGTTATTATATTTTTTAAGAGAACGGAACAGGATTCGAATCGGTTCAATTTATTTTGCAAATATATTATGAAGTCAATATTAGGCAAACATTCTTATGGTATGCAGCAAAGAATCAAACCATTTCCCGATGAAATTATTTTCAGTTTAAAAGTTTATAACCGGAAAACTCCGTTGGGAGTGAAAATAATTTTTTCAATAAAAATGCGCTACCATAATTTCCTTTTGCTAACTTTCGTTTTATTTTAAAAACCAAAATGAAAAATATTCTAAGGGTTTCTTTTTTCACAATTATACTGCTATCCCTTTTTAATAATAAAGCAATGGCGCAGAGCGCAACGCCTGATACAGTGAAAGTAGGGATTTACATAACCAGTATTCACGACATTGATTTTAAGCAAAAGGAATATACCGTTACATTCTGGCTGTGGCTGAAATATAAAAACAAGGACTTTGATTTCATGCACAACCTAGAAATTCCTATGGCAAAATCTTTTACCAGATCATTTGCTACCACTGACAGCAGCAATAACCGGATTTATCTTTTAATGAAAATACAGTGTGTAATGAAAGATACCTGGAAAATCCGCAATTTTCCTTTTGACCGCCAAAAGCTCAGACTTTCTATTGAGAACTCACAGTTTGATGAGAACTCATTGGTTTTCGTGCGGGACACATTAGGCAAGAATTATGATCCCAGGTTTACGCTCAGCGGCTGGACAATTGATAGTTGTGTTACATCTATTGGAATTAAGAAGTACGAAACAGCTTTTGGAGATCCTTCTTACAAAATTCCTTTTAGTGAATATAGTTCTTACAAAGTGGTTGCCAATATCAGCAGAAATGCAAGTGGCTTGTTCTGGAAAATGTTTCTCGGGATGTATATCGCTTTCCTGATAGCTTATGTATGTTTTTATATTCATCCCGATGGAATAGATTCACGCTTCGGATTGAGCGTGGGTGCGCTTTTTGCAGTAATCGGCAATAAATATATAATAGATTCTTCATTGCCTGAATCCATATCATTTACGTTGGTTGATTCTCTCCATGGAGTTACACTATTTTTTATTTTTGCCATTATTGCCGCCAATGCTTATTCTTTCAGATTAGTAAAAGAAAAGAGAGAACTGAAGGCTAAAAAATTTGATATGATTATAGCACAGCTTTTTTTGTTGTTATATCTTGCGGTGAATTTTTACCTCATCAACAGAGCAATTTCATAGAAAAATTTTTGAAACACAAAAGTTTACGCATCTTCTGAAGTGTAAGATTCAAT
>DASSHD010000025.1:0-2892 GCA_035693085.1 Hanamia sp.
TCAGGAATTCAAAAATCTATAAAAATGCTGTCGTAAATGAATGAAGATACCACGATAAAAGAAAGAGAGGAAGAGATAACAGATGAATTTTCTTTGTTTGATAGCTGGGAAGAAAAATATGAATATATCATTGATCTCGGAAAAAAACTGGAACCTTTGAACGAAAAGTTTAAAGTGGGTGAAAATATTATTAAAGGTTGTCAGTCCACAGTTTGGTTGACATCAGAGTTTAAAGGAGGAAAGGTTTTTTACAAAGCGGATAGTGATGCAATAATTGTGAAAGGATTGGTGAGTATGTTGATCAAAGTTTTATCGGGCCATAAGCCCGATGAAATCCTGGATGCAAAACTGGATTTTATTAAAGATATTGGGATGATGACACATTTGGCTCAAACCCGTTCCAATGGCTTGCTGGCAATGGTGAAGCAAATTAAAAATTATGCATTAGCTTATAAATCAGTTAATGCTCTACAAAATTAAAAATTATGGAAGCGGAAGAATTAAAAGAAAAAGTGATTGAAGTATTACATGGGGTTTATGATCCTGAAATTCCTGTTGATATTTATGAATTGGGATTAGTGTATGAAGTAGAAGTATTACCTATAAATAACGTGCAAATAGTAATGACACTTACAGCTCCAAGCTGTCCTTCTGCGCAGGAATTGCCCATAGAAGTAGAAGATAAAGTGCGGGCGATAGAGGGTGTGAATGATGTGCATGTTTCTGTAGTTTGGGATCCACCATGGGACAGAAGCATGATGAGTGAAGTGGCGATGTTGGAATTAGGTTTTATGTAGGGGAGACTAATTAATCGGTAATAAGTAATCAATGAATAGTTATTAATATCAATGTATAACGATTATAAATAGACGAAAAATAATTGAAATATGATACGTTTAATTGGAAATAGTCAGTAAAAAACAAAATAAATTCATCATGAAAATAACATCACAGGAAGAATACGGATTAAGGATATTGCTACGCATTGCACGATGTAATGAGGATGAAAGTATGAGTATCCAGGCCTTGAGTGTAGCAGAAGGTTTGTCCCCGGCTTATGTAGCAAAGCTTACCCGCATTTTAAGACAGGCAGGATATATCAATAGTACTCCGGGAAATATCGGTGGATATGTTTTGGCGAAACCGGCAATAGAAATAAATATAAACCAGGTTCTGAAAAGCTTGGGTGGCGCTTTATTTTCCAAGGAATTCTGTAATGATTTTACCGGTGCAAGCAGGCTGTGTACTAATTCTGTTGATTGTTCTGTGCGCTCACTCTGGCAAATGGTCCAGTTTTCTGTGGATCAGTTATTAGATAAAATACAATTGAATGATTTAATAGGAACAGAAAAAAAATCAGATAACTTTCTGAATTATCTTTTGCAGCAACATCAATATCCAAAGAGGGAAGCTATTTCATAACAGTCGATTGGTCAGACTGCGAACGCAGTAAACAAATTTTTATCCAAGATTTCTATTTCCCCCCATGAAGCTCCCTTACGGAAGTCAGGTTACTCGAACCTCCGTGAATTTTTATTATTAAAGTTTTTATAGAGCGCGTTCTTATCTTTAGGTAGAAATAAAATTTGTAAGACAAAGCGTTCCGAAGGAACGCCTTGTGCATTTTCTTTTTTATTTTCTATCCAGAAAAGGTTTCTAATGGAGCTAAATTAGTATAAACCTTTACCAGAGAGCCTTTCATGTCATATATGGCTATTTAACTTGACGCCTATGATAAGCTATCGGGAGGGACGACGCCTTTATTTCAGATCTTGCAATGCTGCATTCATATTTCTTACAGCATCTGCACTTTGTTTAAAGGCTGCTTTTTCAGCATCGTTCAATTTGAAATCAATAATTTTTTCCCATCCATTTTTTCCAATCACTACGGGCACGCCTATGCAAATATCTTTTTCGCCATATTCGCCGTCAAGCATTACACAGCATGGGATTAGCCTCTTTTCATCACGGACAATTGATTCAACCAGGGTAGCGCCGGCAGCACCGGGGGCATACCATGCGCTGGTTCCTAATAATTTTGTGAGCGTAGCGCCACCTACCATGGTGTCGGCAGCCACTTGTTTTAATGTTGCTTCGTCTAATATATTGGATACCGGAGTACCATTATAAGTTGCCAGTCTTGTTAAAGGTATCATAGTTTTATCTCCGTGGCCACCTATTACTACGGCTTGTAAGTCTTGCGCAGAGCACTTCATAGCAGTTGATAAGAAATATTTAAACCTGGCGCTGTCCAATATACCTCCCATTCCAATAATCCTGTTTTTAGGAAGCCCTGTAGATTTTAGCGCGAGGTAAGTCATCGTATCCATTGGATTACTTATGACAATGATAATAGCATCAGGTGATTGCTGCAATATTTTTGTTGATACGTCTTTTACAATTCCTGCGTTGATTCCTATCAGTTCCTCACGGCTCATTCCCGGTTTACGTGGAATACCTGAAGTAATAACTACAACATTGCTTCCTTTGGTTTTGGAATAATCATTAGTGCTTCCGATAATTTTTGTGTCACTCCCCAGCAAGGTTGCGCTCTGCATAAAATCCATCGCTTTTCCTTCGGTAATTCCTTCTTTAATGTCGAGCAATACCAGTTCTTCACAAAGCTCTTTCCTGGCTATATTGTCTGCACAGGTAGCGCCCACTGCTCCGGCGCCTACTACGGTTACTTTCATTTTATTTTGTATTTATTTTAAAAAATATGGTTACCAGTCAAAGGTATAATAATAAAAACATTCAGGTTATTTCTACTTTGACAAACTTAAAAATAAGTTCTTTGAATATTTGTTGATTGTTTTTTTTGAATTTAAATTTGGCACTGGCAGCAAACTAAAATTTTTCAAATCTTTCAAAACAACATGGCAGCAAATCAAC
>DASSHD010000026.1:0-3394 GCA_035693085.1 Hanamia sp.
AAATCAAAGTAACCAGTACATTGAAATGCTGCTGATAAAACACAAAGAGAACATTCGTTCTTTTTATAACAATAACGAAATTGGATTATTAGAAATATTCTAATCCAAATCAGATCAACTAATTCGAAAAATTATTTATCGTAAACCTTTTGAAAGACGCATCAGTAATAAAACAGAAACAACAAGCGTAACCACGTTTGAAAATTACACCACCCTGCTCATTTGAAAACCCGCAAATCACCGCCTCGGTCGGGCAGGCATTTGAGGTAATCATCCTTCCCGCTTTATCCCAAAATAAAAACTACCGGCAAGCAGGATTACCTGAGCAAAGACTATGATAATTTCAGCCGGGTGATGCATGATTATAGTGATGCAAGAAGTGGGTTTACCGGATGAAAAGGAATGATGGAGGAAAGGTTGGTATAAAAATTACGGAGTGGATTTTTTCCTATTTTTACTTTTGCTTGTTCCACTTTTTTTATAAACCCTACAGATTGCAACTGTAGTTATTTTTGTTTAACCACTGCATGGTTAATAGCAAATCTAATTTTAAGTCTATTCGCCTTTTATTTTTTTGTTGATATTCAGTCCCAGCGATTTGGCATTTAGTTTTGTAACTACTTTTTTACCGGTAGTATTCTCTAACTGCACACGGGCAGCTTTTGCCACTTTTCCCCCCTTTTGAGCTACAACTTTATGTTCATTAAAAGTTGCCGGTTTTTTATCTTTTGATATTTCGGTTGTAGAGGCTTCTGCCAGCATATTAAGCACCAATTCCAGATTAGTCATGTTATCTCTCAAATTCTCTCTTTTCAAATCTTTAAATTTCTTGTACTGTTTGGTATTAAAACCACTCCACGCTTTTGTAAGTTCATCAGTTAATATCGCAAATTCCTGCCCTTTTTTTATGCCTTTATTTTCCCATTCATCGGTAAGCTCTTTCCGTATTTCAATACTTTTCAAGCGTTGGTTAATCCATTCTTTACTATATCCTTTCTTCAAATAAGTTTCCATCAATCTATCAATACCTATTTCAGGGTCTTCAATTTCATCAATTCGTTCACGCGCTACTTTAGCTATCCATATTTTAAAGGGCTCTGCTTTGGGACTTGGTATAGATTGTATAAGCCGAAAAAGCTGTTCAGTATCAGCTACATCGGTAATTCGCATTTTGCCATCTTCGGCGGCCATCTTCAACTGTCCGATTTTTTCGGACAGTTCGCTACCTTCTTTTTTAAGCTTGGCTTTTAAATCGCTCCAGTATTTTCTTGGCCTGTCCGTGTTCGTTAAAATTTCAACCACATCAATAATTGAAAAATACCATTTTTCCAGTTCTTCGTCCCAATGAGTACGTACTTGTTTTTGCTCGAACAGCTTTATTGAATTTTCTTTCATTGTTTAAAATTAAAAAATGTTTGCCGTTTTTTTTGAAAATGATGTGATGGCTATTCGTATTTTATTTCCCCTGTTGGTTTCTTGAGCCACTTTTCATTTGATGTAACGATGTAACGATGTAACTAAGAAAAGCAGGTCTGCAGATTTTTTTTCTTTGTTGTCCATAACGATAATGTACAAACGGAAATAAAAGACTCACAGCAAACTAACAAATAACCAAGATTTTCCTTTCTAAAAATATGTTATCCTAAGTTGCACCTGCCCGTTTTTTCGGAAAACTCAGGATAGCGCTTCTTTTAATTTCAAGGTATCCTAAGAATAGCTGGAGGAAAGATTGGTATAAAAATAAGAATCTTCGATATTCCTGCCCGAATGGCGTTCAGGCGGGTGTTGCTTTGCTGATTAACCATTGGATGCCTGATAATTTCGCCATCCTGAAAACTCATTACCAACAGGAAAAAGTTTATCCTTATGCTATGAAAGAATTGGCTTCTTATATATCCATTGACCCAAATATTAGATTTGGCAAACCATGCATTAAAAATACAAGAATTGCTGTTTCGGATATATTGCAATGGCTTGCTTCAGGAATGAGCAATGCTGAAATATTAGAAGATTATCCGTCTCTAAAAGATGAGCATATTAAAGCGGCTCTGATGTTCGCCGCTAAACGGGAATCAATGATAAAAATTATTGCCGCCTGATAAGATTATTGTCAGATGCAAATATTTCCTGGCGGTTAGCAGACTACAATTCAACTTTCAGTAATTTTTTACCCAGGGAATGTAGCGCCATTTCTATTTCCTTTTTTCTGGCTGCTGAGGGTTTTTTAATACCATAAATATATTTGGCAAGCAGGCTTTTATTGATACCAATTTGATTTGCAAGTGCGGAAATATTTAACTGTGGAAATTGTTTTAAGGATATGGATACGGTATTATTATAATCGGGTTCAGTAGTATCAAAAAAACTATTGATGTGGATGTCTTCATCCAATTCTTTCCACCGGACATCGGTTTTATCTTTACCAATTTTAAAGGCATTCCGTTGTTGTTGGGCAGCATCTTTCAATACAGGAAAGGCTTCTAAAGCGCGGCTATAGACTTCACCCTTTTCTGTTTCCATGAATATCCTGTTTCCCTTAAACCATATTTTTTTTATTGTATCCATTTTTTTTAATTGCTGTGGTATTCATTCCACCGGGTTATGATAACTTCTTTGTTTTCGTAAATAATTTTTTCCGCAAGTTTCAAATCTTTCTTTTGTCGTTTGTTTTATTTCAGTTTCTTTATTGCGTTACTTTCAAGCAAAGATTTCATTTGTGTAATTGCAACTTTGTTGAGTTGAATAAGCCGTTCGTTTTGTATCAAACCTTGTCGGAAAAGCGATGCGTTTATACTTTCCATTGCTTAATACGACTAACTGTTCCATAACGTCCTGCTTTTACAATCAATCCAATTGCCTTTGTTCTTTCAATCCATTGTCCTACGCACATAATAAATCTGTTTACACCTTCTTCCTGATTAATTACCCCGAATTCGGGGTAATTAAAATTCGGGTTCCTGATGTTTTCCCAAACACCCAAATACTCCAACGTGTTTTTATTGGTTATCCATTTTCCGATTAGTCCGCTGCCTTCACTAAACCCTGCGGTCATATCCGTTAAACTGATAAAGTCGGTTCCGTTTTGGGTGATAATCGTTATGGTTGATTCTTTTACTTTTAAAATTCTTCCTTTTGCCATATCGTTTCTTGTAAAGGTCAAATTTACAAAAAACATGTTGACAGCACGGGCTTTGCTTTATCAGGTCAGCCGTCCGTGTTGCTTAGTAAATAAATTTCACCAATAATTAAAACTCATAAATTTTGATTCACTTTTAAATACCATCAGTAACGCCCACACACGCTCACAAGAAAGCGCGGTGAAAGCGGTAAATAAACACCTTACCATCCGCAATTGGCTGACAGGTTTTTACATTGTTGGATTTGAGCAAAAAAG
>DASSHD010000027.1:0-2756 GCA_035693085.1 Hanamia sp.
CATGTAGTTTACGATAAAAGATTAAAGGAAGATTTATAAAATGCCTTTACTCAAATTTAAGGATAGGAATTTGATATCTGTTCCCATTAAAATAATTCTTACATGCTCTACCGAATCACTAATTGTGGGCGGTGAGGACACCGCCCACGGCGCGCTACC
Organism: Hanamia sp.; assembly: GCA_035693085.1. Lineage (GTDB taxonomy): Bacteria > Bacteroidota > Bacteroidia > Chitinophagales > Chitinophagaceae > Ginsengibacter. The sequence goes on from DASSHD010000027.1 coordinate 160, forward strand.
ACGGCTGGTATATCCACCAACCGGCGACAATTGAATTTGCACCAGCTCCCACTAAAACAATTATTACATGCTCCCGAATCTGCAAAAAAATATTTTTGTTTCCACACAAAATTTTTCTTTTAGCAAAGTTTATTTCTAAATAATTTGAATTATTATTTATATTTTTAAACATAATTTAAAACTAAAAACTAATTCTAATGGACCAATCAACAATCACTATTAAAGATACCACTGCGAATCCAGCGCCTCTCGGGCTTCTTGCATTCGGTTTAACTACCGTTATACTTAACCTGCACAATGCAGGAATTTTTGAAATGAATTCGATGATCCTTGCCATGGGGATTTTTTATGGCGGCATTGCCCAGATTATCGCAGGAATTATGGAATCGAGAAAAAACAATACATTCGGTTTTGTTGCATTTGTATCTTATGGTTCATTTTGGCTTACATTGGTTGCTTTGATCGTAATGCCAAAAATGGGGTGGGTTCCTCCCGCCTCAGAATCAGCCATGGTGGCTTATCTCATTATGTGGGGAATATTTACCGGGCTACTTTTTTTAGGAACACTTCGCATCAGCGCAGCCTTGCAATTTATTTTTGCCACATTAACTATACTGTTTTTTTTATTGGCGTTGGGCGAATATAGTGGAAATACTTTCTTAAAAAAATTTACAGGCTATGAAGGAATTATTTGTGGTGGCTCTGCTATTTATACGGGCGCAGCGCTTTTGCTAAATGAAGTGTATGGTAAAACAGTTTTGCCTTTAGGATTGGTGACTAAAAAATAAATTAATCTATTTTATATCGGCAGGATCATTGAAATAAAAATTGGTCCTCCCTGATATATCTCTTGAAAAAAAATTTTGGCATTTATTTATTTCGATTGCTCCTTACCACAGTAAATAAAGAAATACTATAGATTTTAATTCTTTGCTTTAAAAGTTTGAAAGTAATTTGAATAATAAATTCAAAAAATTCTTTCCGTCAGGGTTGCAGGAATTTTATTTTATCTTTTATGCAAATGCCTTGTCTCCTTTTTTGTAAGGAAGATCGCCATTATAACTTCCGGGCCTTTCTACATAACGGCGTGCCTGCGTGCAGCCTATTTCTGAAGTGAAATAGCCAAGCAAAGTAAGTTCTTTCATCATTTGAAAATAATAGTCAGGATTTTCACGTCTCTTGTTTGCTAAAGGATCAGAACCGGTAAAATCTTGTTTTAGTTTCATTTGGGTTCTTTCTTCGGGAGTAAGTGAATTGACATATTCATTGATTTTTTTATTATAATCTTTTACTTTCTTGTCAATATCTACCAGCAGGTCATGCCGTTGCTGCGGTGTACTTTCCATAAATGATTTACCATTTTTATCTTCGGATGCTGCATCAATTTTTGTTATTCCTTCATGAAAAATATATTGATCAGGAGCTTCATAGCAATCGTTTACCATTACGGTCATAAATTGCCCTACTTTTGCCGCCTTGGCGCCAGGGGTTTTTGTATCCGGCAAAATGGTATCTGCAATTTCATTGAGCAATGAAATATCAGCATCGGTAAAAGTCATGGATACTCCTGTTTTACTTTTGCAACCTGATAGAAAGGCGCTTCCTCCCACCATGGTTCCTCCGACCAGGAGCGAGATGTATTGTACGGCTTCTCTTCTGTTCATTATTATGTAGTTTTATAATTAATACTTCTTTTATTTCTAAAAATCTTTTTTGCAAAAAAATCAAAAAGACATTTATTTTAAATTGATATTGATAGGTGCACCAACATCAGTTATCAAATATTTCTTTTTTTCAATTCGCTTACTGCATGATCTACAGCCCGCGCCGTCATAGCCATGTAAGTAAGTGAAGGATTTACACAATTGGAAGACACCATAAAAGAGCCATCTGTAACAAATACATTTTGCGCATCCCATACCTGGTTCCATTTGTTCAAAACAGAAGTTTTGGGATCTAACCCCATACGCGCAGAACCCATTTCATGGATACCTCTCCCCATAGTGCCATCACCATCAAAACCTGAAACGTTTTTAACCCCTGCTGCTTCTAGCATTTCTTTGGCATCGTTTTGCATATCTATTCTCATCTTTCTTTCATTTTCTCTCCACTCTGCATCAATAGCCAACACGTTTAATCCCCACTTATCTTTTTTGGTTTTATCAAGAGTAACTTTATTTTCATGGTAAGGGAGTATTTCTCCAAAGCCACCCATCCCCATGGTCCACTCTCCTGGCTCTGCAAGCGCATCTTTATAGTCTCCACCAATATTCATCTCCGCTATTTCACGGCTCCATCCCTGCCTGCTGGCTCCCCCTTGGTATCCAAACCCTCTGATATAATCTCTTTTATCACCAAACAAATTTCGGAAACGCGGAATGTATATTCCATTAGGCCGACGACCATAATAATACTTATCATCGTATCCTTCTACTGTTCCTGAAGCGCCTACGCCAAGATGATGATCCATAATATTATGCCCCAGTTCACCACTGCTACTCCCTAAACCATCAGGCCATACATCGGTAGCAGAATTCATTAATATCCACGCACTGTTTAAAGTGGAAGCATTAAGGAAAACTATTTTTGCAAAGTAC
>DASSHD010000028.1:0-8669 GCA_035693085.1 Hanamia sp.
AATGGCGCTTATATTGATACAAAAGCTGACCATATTCCTTTCTCAAAAGTTAACCCGAATTTCAATGATCCGCCTAATGGAGGGAATACCACTACCAGAAGGGACTTTACTGCTGCTGAAGTGGCATTTCTTAAAGCCGAGGCTGGACTCAGAGGTTGGGCAGGAGCAGGTGATCCTCAAACTAATTATGAAAATGGGATAAGATTATCCTTTGCAGATTGGGGTGCAGGTGGTGTGGATGCTTACCTGGCAGACAATACAAGCAAACCACTTAATTATGTGGATCCTGTAGATCCAACCCACCGAAATGATTTTACATCCCTTTCTACAGTTACCGTTGCCTGGAATGATGCTGACAACAATGAGTTGAAACTAGAGAAGATCATAACCCAGAAATGGATTAATAATTTCACAAATTCGCTTGAATCATGGGTGGATTTCAGGAGGACAGGTTATCCAAAAATTCCCCATGTTGCCAAGAATGATAGCAGTCCTGATTGGGGTGTAATACCAGCCGATCAATGGATTAAAAGACAGGTTTTCCCAAATGCTGAAAGAGTAGGTAATGCTGGTGGTGTTTCAGATGCCGTCTCAAAAATGGGTGCAGGTGCAGCAGATGATATCGCAACCCGTCTATGGTGGGATACTGGCAATCCTTCAAATTTCTAGGTTTACTTTCTAAAAATAATCCAGCTATTAAGGAATAATAAAAATCCCGGGAACTAAATGTCCCGGGATTTATTTTAATAGTAATTTATTATGAAGACATTATTTCTTGTTTAATTTATTGGGTTTTGGCAGGATAGAAATGCTATTTAAAATGCCTCCAATTCTTAATTCATTTTGTCAACATTAAAATTTTCATTTCCCAGTTTTTGTTTCTTTGGGCATTGAAATCCTTTGCGGTATTTTTGCAAATACTTTTCGGAAATAAAATATGAAAGAATTTAAAAGATATTTGATTACTACAGCGCTTCCTTATGCTAACGGTCCTCTGCATATCGGGCACCTGACAGGGTGTTATTTGCCGGAAGATATTTATGTGCGCTACGCTCTGGCGCGGGTCTCCCGACCTGTGCATGAGCGTTACTTTATCGTCATTTAATAAAAACATTTCATTCAAAAGTAATCTGCAAAAAATCCTCATTCTAATCTCACTAGATCTAATAAACCTCTCTCATCTTGAGTATAATAATCAATTGCCCAATATACTTACAGTCTATCGGATACCTTACAAACCCTGTTCTTTCGGGATTTGGATTTTCATAGAAGTAAACAAGCCTTTGGATATACATTTCTTTTGTGTTAAGTAAAATAGCATGATTCTCGTGCTGCCAGAATTGGCAACGAAAATTACTTTTCATTCTTTGTTCATTTTTTCAAACAAATCAAGCATCCCCGCCTGCCTGCCCGGATGACATCGGTCGGACGGGAATGCCGTAGTCGGTCAGGCAATTCTTTCTGCTTTCTTGTGTGTTATTTATAATAGAATCAATTATTTTCATTGCAGTAAAACTTTTTATGTTTTTTAAAACCATACCTGGATTTGAATTATTACTGAATGAACAAATTAAATTAAAATCATGTTCGTCCGGCCAGGCGGGGATTCGGCATTAGGATCCATGCATGTAATTGCAAATTTTGATTCTTTTTGCAAAACCTAAAACTATCCAAAAGAATATCGCGAGTAAAAACATCTGTCCCCGCCTGAATGACTTAATCGGGCAGGCAGCCTACAACCGTAGATGTTACAAAATAAACCTCTTCCCCCTCGTCAAATTTATATTTACTGCTCAATAATAAATTCAAAGATATTGCTTTAGTAACGTCTGGGCACAGGTCGGGAGACCTGCGCCAGATGGGTACTCCAAAACTGCACAGCAAAAAGGCACCTGTTGATGTGATTAAGTATTAAAAATTGACTACAGTTAATATACCTGTAGTTATCATAGTACCACTTAATTTCAACATTCGTTTTACGCCAGGTTTTGTAAAGCCGCAGTGTTCTAATTCTTTCCTTCTTTAAGAAATAATGTAAATGGGATTTTTTAAGAACCTATTTAAAAATGATAGCTTCAATTTCCTTAGTGGTTAAAAGTACCCGGTGCCGTCACCGCTCCTGCGGAGTGAGGCATGCCTCTGTTTTTCTGCATTAATAAAAAAGGCAGTCCCAATAGATTGAAACGCCTTTTATCAAAGCAAACATCCGGAGCAATAATTTATCAATTTGCTCTTTGAAAATTTAGTACTTCTTGCACCTCTCCATCTTCTACTCTTGCCGTAATGTAGTTAGATTTGCCGGCAAGTTTTATCACCCATATTTTACGGCCATCCTGTAGTACTTTGGCTACGCTGGTTATTTCATAGCCTTTATACTGATAGTTTATCATTTTTTTTATGTTTACTGGCAGGTCTTTTTGTGAACAATAATTAATAGAGTAAATCATTCTTCCTCTTTTATCAAATAAAGAATTATTTGAAGTTTCACCGGTGGTGAATTGGGCCAGAAAATTATCATCTGCATGATACCATTTTACATTTATTGCGTTTTTAAAAAGTTTATCAAACCGACTTGATATCTTGTCTCTGACCTTTTCACTTTCAATAATATTTGTAAACCCCATCTCTCCAGGAAAGTTTCTGTAAATTTCTGATGGAGATAAATTTGAAGCAGTCTGGTTACTGCCTTCTTTTTGGGCCGCCGTACTTAATGAGACAATCATTGTAAAAATGATAATGCTCATTGCGGGGATGAATTTTGTTTTCATGATTTTAAGTTTTTGAGTTATTAATGACTCAAAAATATATCACGCCATCCCCCTGTTTTTTTTTAATTCGATAGTAGGGAGGTTTTAAACAATATATAACTATATTAATGACTGTTTTTCTAATTATTGGCGACCAATGCCATTCGTAGCTGGAATAAAGCATTTTGTAGAAAAATAGATTGAAAGTTGAAAAAATCAGCGAAATGATGTTTAATTTTAGAGTTGAAAAATTTCGCGTGACTAAGTATGATTTCATATTCTCCAATAAAACGACTCACCGGCTAACACGGCATCTTGTTTTTTGGATTTTATACAGCATCTATTTCTGGGTGCAAAGCATTAACCCGATGGACTATAATGAGTTTTTTGAAGCGTCACCTTACGAGTTTGCCTTCATAAGTCTTTGTTGCTTTATTCCGGTTTGCGTACTTACCGTCTATCTGTTTATTTATACTTTATTGCCGGCTATTCTTCAGAAAAGGAAGTACTTGTTATTTTCACTAACTTTCTTTTCGTGGTTCGCAGTTGCCCTATTTATTAATTATTTTTTTGCAGGACTATTTCTCAATAGCATTCATTATAAAAATTATATTGAACCTAACTTTATTAATCAACTTAATTTTAGTTATGCCAACACGAAATGGGCAATGACTATAGGACTGTTAGCCTTAGGAATTAAACTTACCAAAAACTGGTACCGGCAACAAAAAGAGAATTTTGAAATAGCCTCAAAAAAAACAAGAACTGAACTTGGAAAGGAGAAAGCGTTTATTCAGCCTGATTTCTTGTTACGGTCTTTAAACAATATCGCTTCCAAAATTGATACCGGTTCTGATGAACCGGGTATAATGGTATTAAAACTTTCAGACCTTCTGAGTTATTCATTGTACCAGAACGAGGTGGAACTGGTTCCATTGGAAAAAGAATTATCAGGCCTGTGTGATTTTATTTCTCTCGAAGAAAAAAGCGTGAATCATTTTTTTGCAATAAATATGCAAGTAAACGGAGATGCCGTTAATAAATTTATTCCCCCGATGATTATCCTGTCATTACTGCAGAGAAGTGTGGCGGTGTTGCACAACGAAGATTCAAATCTGTATGAGATAAATGTAAAAATTAATATTTTAAGCGATCGGGCTTTCGCCAAAATTTCTTTTTTTAATTTTACAAATGATGCGTATAAAACTTTGGATTGGGAAACAATCATTCAGAATACTGAGAACAGGTTGAATGTGCTTTTTGCACCAGATGAATATAGGATACAAGTAACCGGCGAAAAGGAAGCCACTATTTTACTGAATATGCCTTTGGCTAATAACATTTCCGGCCAAAAGAATAAACCGGATATAAATACAAATCACATTTTTTATGAACCTGTATGATTTTATATTTACTAAGCAACGGCCTGCTTGTTATTACCGGCACATTGCATTTTGGACGAGCAGGTACCTGTTTTCAACATTTGATTTTGGATACGTGTTTTCCGGAAAATTATGGAACTGGAATATTTTTTCATACGAATTGAGAGTTAATTTTATTGCCCTCTCCCTTGCTATGGTTTATTGCTATACAGTTGTTTACTATTTCTATCCAGTCTATTTAAGTAAGAAAAAATATTTTAAATTTTTCAGTTTTATTTTTGGTCTTACCATTATTACTTATGCAATACTTTATTTGGTTGTTTCAGATTTAAATAATTTAAGTATTCTTCCGTTTGATGTGCGAATGCTAAGAATCTGGCATTTTTCAATGAGTTTTATAAACATAGGCCCACCAGTAGTTTGTTGTTTATTTTTGGTAATTAAAATGCTCAAAAACTATTATTTGCAAATGGAGAAGAGAACAATGCTTGCCAAAGAAATCGCTGATGCCGAATTGCAATTACTGAAATCGCAGGTGCACCCGCATTTTTTATTCAACACGCTGAATAACATCTACTCTTCTATTTTAAATAAATCATCCATTGCGAAAGGATTGTTAACCAAACTATCCGATACCCTCAGATACATGATCTACGACTGTGAAGCCCCATTGGTGTCTTTGGATAAGGAATTGAAAATGATTGAAGATTACACAGGGCTTGAAAAAGTAAGATATGGCGAGCGCCTGAATATGGAGATAGAAATAAAAGGCGATTATCAAAATAAGTTGATTGCGCCATTGCTTTTGATTCCATTTGTAGAAAACTGCTTTAAGCACGGAAGCAGTAAAATGCTACAGCATCCTTGGATAAAATTAAAAATCTCCATAAGAGAAAGTGTTCTTGATATGGATCTCGGTAACAGCAAACCAATGCAGGTTGCTTCTCAAAATCACGGGAACGGAATCGGCCTGAAAAATGTGCAAAAAAGATTACAAATATTATATCCGGGCCGGCATAAATTACTCATTCAATCAACTGATGAAGAATTTTCCATACATCTACAGGTACCTTTGTACATCAATGTAAGAAATGGACCTGTAGAAGATGCCACACAAATTGTATCAACATCTAAAAACCCTTTTTATGCCTAACCTAAAAAAAATAGTTTGTCTTTTAGTGGATGATGAACCCCCGGCTCTGGAGGTATTAGAAAATTATATTGCTTCAGTTTCAACGTTAGAATTAGCGGGCACTTGCAGCAATGCCGTAGAAGCATTGGATGTACTCAGGGAAAAAACTATTGATCTCTTATTTTTGGATATTCAAATGCCGCACTTACTGGGTACCGATTTAGTGCGCACATTGAAAAATCCACCCAAAGTTATTTTCACCACTGCCTACCGGAAATTTGCCATTGAAGGTTTTGAACTCGATGCTGTGGATTATTTATTAAAGCCTATATCATTTGAGCGGTTTTTAAAAGCGGTGAATAAGGTAATGGAAACTAACCTTAAAGTAGCAGACAACAACGAGGCCATTTATGACCATCAAAACAGTTTTCAAAATTCATTTATCAATTTACGGGCAGACAGGAAGAATCTTAAAATTCCACTGGATGATATTTTATATATTGAAAGCCTGAAGGATTATATTAAAGTGGTAACCATCACAAAAAATATTGTAACAAAACAATCCATTTCTTCATTGGAAGAACTGTTGCCCAAAAATAATTTTATCCGTATTCATCGTTCATTCATTGTGGCAATCAATAAAATAGAATCTTTCACAAATGATACAATCGAAATAGTTAAACAAGAATTACCAATTAGCCGCATGTATCGCCACGAAGTAGAAAAAGTTTTGAATATTTAAAGTCATTATGCAATCAGGCAAGCTTATTACAGATAATTTTTCGTTCATGCAAAGGATAAAGGTTTAAATGACATTGAGCATCCGCTTGTGCCAGTAAACAAATAAATATGTTCATTTTCCTTTTGTATACAATTTATATTTCCTCCTCATAAAGTAGTAATCATTTTCTTTTCAATAATAGCACAAGCGGCGCTTGCGCTAAAACACGACTTTAGATATTTCTAACTTCTGGTATCAACAGGCTCTTTGGAGTTTGGGCGTTGACTTCCTTTGCGGTATTTTTGCAAATCCTTTTCGGAAATAAAATATGAAAGAATTTAAAAGATATTTAATTACTACAGCACTTCCTTATGCTAACGGTCCTCTGCATATCGGGCACCTCGCAGGGTGTTATTTGCCGGGAGATATTTATGTGCGCTATTTAAGAGCCAAAAAATTAGATGTAAAATTTGTAAGCGGAACTGATGAACATGGCGTACCTATTACGATCCGTGCAATGAAGGAAAATGTAACACCCCAGGAAATTGTTGACAGATACCATGCAATCATAAAAGATAGTTTTGAGCAAATGGGTATTTCCTTTGATATTTTTTCGCGCACATCAAATAAAATTCATCATAAGACCTCACAGGACTTTTTTCTTAATTTGTATAACAAAGGTTTGTTTGAAGAAAAAGAAACTGAACAATATTTTGATGAAGAAAAGCAAATATTTTTAGCCGACAGGTATATTACAGGCACTTGCCCGATCTGCGGCAATCCTAATGCTTATGGAGATCAGTGTGAGAGATGTGGTTCCTCATTAAGCCCTGAGCAACTGATCAATCCGCGAAGTACATTGAGCGATGCAGTTCCTGTAAAAAAGAAAACAAAGCATTGGTATTTTCCTTTACAGGATTATGAGAACTTTTTACGTCAATGGATACTCGAAGATCATAAAGACTGGAAAAATAATGTGTATGGCCAATGTAAAAGCTGGTTAGACAATGGGTTGCAGCCGCGTGCTATGACCCGCGACAGTAATTGGGGAATCAAAGTTCCGCTATCAGATGCAGAAGGAAAAGTATTGTACGTTTGGTTTGATGCGCCTATCGGATATATTTCAGCAACGAAAGAACTGACGAATAATTGGAGTGATTACTGGTGCAGGGAGGATACTAAAGCTGTTTATTTTATTGGCAAAGACAACATTGTTTTTCATTGCATTATTTTCCCCTCCATGTTGAAAGCGCATGGCGATTTTGTATTGCCGGAAAATGTTCCTGCCAATGAATTTTTAAATATTGAAGGCCAGAAAGTTTCTACCAGCCGCAACTGGGCAGTTTGGGTGGATGAATATTTAAAAGATTTTCCAGGACAGCAGGATGTACTTCGTTACGTGCTTTGCGCCAATGCGCCGGAAACAAAAGACAACGATTTTACATGGAAAGATTTTCAGGATAGAAACAATAGTGAACTGGTTTCCATCTTTGGAAATTTTGTAAACCGAACATTTGTTTTGATGCATAAATTGTGTAATGGAAAAGTACCTCCGGCACACAACGCTATACTCGATGATGCAGATAAAAAAATGATTGAGGAATTTAAACTTACTAAAACAAAAATTGAAGATTTATTAGAGCAATATAAATTCCGTGAGGCATTATTTGAAGTAATTGACTTGTCAAGAAAAGGAAATAAATACATGCAGGATAAGCAGCCCTGGATTGTTGCAAAACAGACTACAGATAGCGGGCAGCTGACAACAGAAGCGCAGCAGGCTATTGATAATTGCCTCCATATTTGCTTGCAATTGTGTGCAAACCTCGCCATTTTCATTAATCCTTTTTTACCTTTTACGGCAAAGAAAATGTGTCACATGATGAAAGTTCTTGAAAGAATGTTGGAATGGGAAAATGGAGGAAAGTCAAAACTTTTAAGCGTTGGGTACAGCTTAAGAGCGCCTGAATTATTGTTCAGAAAAATTGAAGATTCAGAAGTAAAGACGCAGATAGAGAAATTGAATAAAGGATTAGCAGATAGTGTTGAGCAGTCTGCGCTAAACAATCAGAAACCTGCAAAAAATAAGATGGAAGAAAATAAGACAGAAATTTCAAAAATAAAACCTGAAATCATTTTTGATGATTTTGCAAAAATTGATCTCAAAGTAGGAACTATACTTTCTGCCGAAAAAGTAGAAAAAGCAGATAAATTATTAAAGCTTGAAATTGACCTCGGTTTTGAAAAGAGAATTGTTCTTTCAGGAATAGCACAACATTTTTCTCCCGAAGAAATCACGGGTAAGCAGGTGGTGGTGGTCGCCAATCTTGCTCCAAGAAAAATGAAAGGCATAGAAAGCAATGGAATGATCCTAATGGCAGAGGATAAAAAAGGAAAGCTGCATTTTGTAAGGCCTGAAAATGTGATTGGGAATGGGAGTGAGGTGAGATGATTTTTGGCCTGATGGTCTCCGTCTGACCAATCTTATTTATCAAAAAACGAAATGGGAATCACTACTATTTATTGCTTTACTATGTGAAAAGTAAAAATGGTTTCTGCAAGAAATTTCTTCTATTTCTTCTGTTAATTCAATTCTAAAATCAAATTGATTAAATGTAAATTTGCCCTATGATAAATACGGCAGAAATAATTCATCTTTACAAACAGGCATTCTGGGATGTGGATAT
>DASSHD010000029.1:0-16849 GCA_035693085.1 Hanamia sp.
AGTTGCTTCTTTGAAACCACGCGATGCGCTTAGGTAATCCGTAGTTAAAAAGGAAGGAATATGAATGTGTAATCCTTCCATAAGATTTACAAAATATTCGCTCCACGAAATAGCCACGGCAATATTTCCGATGGCATATTCCATCAACAAATCCCAACCAATGATCCATGCTATCAATTCGCCAAAAGAAGCATAAGCGTAAGTATAAGCGCTACCACTTACAGGAATTCGGGAAGCAAATTCCGCATAACACAATGCAGAAAATCCACAGGCAACAGCAGTAAGAATAAATAATAGTGATACTCCCGGGCCACCGGCAAATGAGGCGTTGCCTATAGTAGAAAATATACCGGCACCTATTACAGCGGCGATGCCCATAGCAGTAAGATCACGCACTCTCAATACCTTTTTCAATCCTGAAGCAGAATGCGTGGCATCAGATAAGCCTGATTCAGCATCTGCTAAAATGGAGGTAATGCTTTTTTTACGAAAAAGAGGATGAGGCATATCTGGTAACCTTTTAAGGAACTAAAAATATAGAAATAATTTTTAAACCGAAAAAACCTGCCAGGTTTGCATGTTCTTCTAAAAATTTTGCCATTAGTGAGACTTATTGAGTGGAAAAGAATTCTCTCATTAATGTTTATTTACTGTAACAAGTCTTTTCTCCTTAACTCGTGTCTCACGAGTTTCTTCTAAAAGGACATACAATCCGTGAGACACGAATTGCGGACGAATAGAAATAAATCACAAATGTTTATTTACTGTAACAAGTTTTTTCCTTAACTCGTGTCTCACGAGTTTCTTCTAATAGAACATACAATCAATCCGTGAGACACGAATTGGGGGCGAATAGAAATCACTCATAAATGTTTATTTACTGTACAAGTCTTTTCCCTCCTTAACTCGTGTCTCACGAGTTTCTTCTAAAAGGACATACAATCAATCCGTGAGACACGAATTGGGGACGAATAGAAATCACTCATAAATGTTTATTTACTGTAACAAGTCTTTCCTTCTTAACTCGTGTCTCACGAGTTTCTTCTAAAAGGGCATGCAATCCGTGAGACACGAATTGGGGACGAATAGAAATTGCTCACAAATATTTATTTACTGAATCAGTCTTTTACACTTCTATAAACTTCTTTTATTTTCGCAGGATGAATACCGGACTAATTTTAGAAACTATATCCAGATACATCACATTTACAAAAGAGGAATCCGCTTTTTTTCTTTCTTTACTGCGTGAAAAAAAGATCAGGAAAAAACAATTTCTTTACCAGGAAGGAGATATTTGCAAATACACAACTTTTGTAAACAAGGGTTGTCTGCGCACTTATGCAATTGATAACAGCGGTACAGAACATGTATTTCAGTTTGCCACAGAAGGCTGGTGGATCGGGGATATAGAGAGCTTGAAAAATCAGACTCCAACGATGATGAATACGGATGCACTGGAAGATTCAGAAATAATAATGATCTCAAAACATGATATGGACCTGCTCTACGAAAAGATTCCAAAGTATGAACATTATTCAAGAATGATTTTGGAAAATGCCTACATAGCCCATCAGCAAAGAATCCTGCACAACATTTGTTTTACGGCGGCCGAACGATACCAATATTTTACAGAAAAATATCCTGAATGGAGTGCGCGTATTCCACAAAACCAAATTGCTTCTTACCTGGGAATCACACCCGAATTTTTTAGTAAAATGAAAAGCCAGAACGCCTCCCTGCTTTCCAAAGGAGGGTTATAGAACCAGTCTTAGAATACAAACTAAAAGGAAGTTTTTTGCAGCTAATTCTATTTTTAAAAAATACAGCAAACCAACTTGCCCTGCCTACCGAACAGACAAATATTCGTAATTCTTATTTCGCAATTTGATCAGACAAATCAGATCAGAAAGTGAAGGATTGTTAATCTATATTAAGGTATTTTCTTAATGTGGATTATTGGCAAGGCTATTGTAGGGTTATAATTTTGTGTTCTAAATATTAAGTTATGAAACAATACAGATCAATAGAAGAAGTGTTATCGCCCTCAGCATCTCACATGGTTGGTGATGGGTTCAAAGTGGTGAATTTTTCTCCGGGCGGCGGTAGCTTTGGCGACAGAATGAGTCCCTTTTTCCTGATGGATTTTAATCCTGAATTTAATTTTACGCCAACTACAGTCCCCCGTGGAGTGGGTGTACATCCGCATCGAGGATTTGAAACAGTAACTATTGCTTACAAAGGAAGTGTGGCGCATAACGACAGTTCCGGGAACAGTGGCGTTATAAATCCGGGTGATGTACAATGGATGACCGCTGCATCGGGAATACTGCATAAAGAATATCATGAAAAGGAATTTTCAAAAAAAGGTGGCGCATTTGAAATGGCACAAATATGGGTAAATCTCCCCAAAAAATATAAAATGTCCGCACCTAAATACCAGGCAATACTCAGTGAACAAAAAGGGAATTATGAAATAGGAAATGGCATGGGGAATGTTTTGGTAATTGCGGGAGAATATAATGGAGTGAAGGGTGCAGCAAAAACTTTCTCACCAGTGGAAATGTATGATATCCGTTTAAATAAAAACGGAGAAACAGAATTCAATCTGCCGGCAAGTTATAATACAGGATTATTAGTAGTGGAAGGCGAAGCGACCATTAATGAAAACTCAATTGCCCGCGAGCATCAGTATGTACAATTTAAAAATGAAGAAGGTACCCTAAAAGTTAAAGCTAATAAAAAAAGTATTTTATTATTATTAAGCGGAGAGCCAATAAATGAACCTGTAGCGGCTTACGGCCCTTTTGTAATGAATACGGTAGAAGAAATACAGGAAGCAATTGATGACTTTAACGGAGGAAAATTTGGCAAACTCTTAAACTAAAAATTTATTTAAAAACTAAAAAATTAAAAAAATGGCAACAAAAATTAAATGGGAATTCGACCCCGTACACACAGAAATTGCTTTTAAAGCAAAACATTTGATGATTACCAATGTAAAAGGTATTTTTACCGAATATAAAGCAAGTATTTATACAACCGGGGAAGATTTCAGTACTGCAGAAATTGATTTTTGGATGAATCCGGCTTCCCTGGAAACCAATACAGAACAACGTAATACGCATTTGAAAAGCGCTGATTTCTTTGACGTTGAACATCATAAAGAAATCACCTTCAGATCCAATACTATTGAAAAAGTAGATGGAGACGGCAGTTATGAATTATGGGGAGATCTTACCATCAAAGGAATTACCAAAAAGATAAAACTGAATGTTGAATTTGGAGGAATAATAAAAGATCCATGGGGTGGACTAAGAGCCGGATTTAGTATAAATGGCAAAGTAAACCGAAAAGATTGGGGATTAAATTGGAATACTGTTTTGGAAGCAGGTGGTGTGCTCGTAGGAGATACAATCAATATTGCCTGTGAAGTAGAACTGGTGAAAAAGGAAGAAGTAAAAAGTTAATCCAAAACAAAAGATTTAGAATTTTTTGTAAAAAACTTTGACTTTCTTAAAAAATATTCGGCTTTGGTCTTTAAAACAAAGATCAAAGCCATTTTTATTTAAACCTGGCTCTACTTGACAAATAAGAATGTAAATTAGCATTCCAAATTGTCGCCGGTTGGTGTCTCCGCCAACCGGGGCAGCGCGCCGTGGGCGGTGTCCTCACCGACCATAGTCAGGCAGTCATACGACAATTTGGAATGCACCTGTAGCAGCCAATACAGCACATTTTTATTGTAAATAATTAATTTCAAAAACAGGAGTAATTTATATCAATAAAAGTCTTCTTGTAAATAATAATCCTAAATGTGTACTTTTGACCGCCTTTTGAAAAAGGTAAAATAGTTTAACAGGTAATTTTATTTAATCTTGGAAAAAAAAGTAACTAAAATAGGGGTTCTCACTTCCGGAGGCGATGCACCTGGAATGAATGCAGCTATACGAGCTGTTGTCCGTACCGGTATTTATAACAAACTGGAAGTTTACGGTATCATGCGGGGCTATTCCGGAATGATAGACAATGACATATTTAAAATGGAAAGCAAAAGTGTCGCTAATATTATTCAGCGTGGCGGCACCATTTTAAAAACAGCGCGATGCAAAGAATTCTATACTGTAGAAGGAAGAAAAAAAGCATGCCACAATTTAAAGGAGCATGGTATCAATGGCCTGGTAATAATTGGTGGCGATGGTTCTTTTCGTGGCGCGCAGATATTCAGCCATGAATTTGACATTCCGTGCATCGGGCTTCCGGGCACAATTGATAAAGATATAGCAGGCACCGATTTTACTATTGGTTTTGATACCGCAGTAAATACCGCTGTTGAAGCTATAGACAAGGTAAGAGATACTGCTGATGCACACGACAGGCTTTTTATTATAGAAGTGATGGGCCGCGATTCAGGATATATTGCGCTACATAGCGGCATTGCCACAGGTGCGGAAAATATTTTGATCCCCGAGCAGGAGACTGATGTGGAAGGCGTAATAAATGCATTGCTGGAAAAACATGGCCGTAAGAAATTAGTGAATATTATAGTAGTAGCCGAAGGAGAAAAATTCGGAGCAGCAGAACTGGCCAAGGTTATTAAGGAAAGAATTCCCGATCAGGAAGTAAGGGTAACTACTCTTGGACACATACAACGCGGCGGATCGCCTACTTGCTTCGACAGGTTAATCGCCAGCCGAATGGGATATGCGGCAGTGGAGTGCTTATTGCAAAAAAAATACAATGTATTTGTAGGGATACTTAATAATAATATGCATTATATTCCTTTGGACCAGGCTATAAAAAAGAAAGAGACTATAAGTAAAGACTGGATGAAGATTGTAAAAATATTATCAAGTTGAGTGGTTGATGCCAACCTTGAACCTTCAACCTTCAACCTAATCATCACTAAAATATAAAAATGTCAAAAAATATAACCAAATATCTTTACAAGGGAATGGATAAAAAGGCAGCATTTGATCATACGATCAAGCGCACAAAAATTGTTGCTACCGTAGGTCCCGCCTGTGATAATTTTAATGCAATGGTTGAATTGGTAAAAGCAGGGGTAAACGTTTTTCGTCTCAATTTTTCACATGGTAATCATGAAGATAAAGCAAGGATAATAGAAATTATCAGAAAGATCAATCTTACACTTCCTTTCAACATTGCCATACTTGCGGATCTGCAAGGCCCAAAATTAAGAGTAGGCGAAATAGAAAATAACGCGCTTGAAATTAAACCAGGCGATCAGTTGACATTTACAAATGTAAAATGCATTGGAAATTTTGAAAAGATTTATGTAAGCTATCCCAATCTTCATAGTGATGTAGTGCCAGGTAATACCATTATGATAGATGACGGGAAAATCGAAGTGAAAGTGAAGAAAATATTACCCAATAATGATGTGAGGGTAGAAGTGATAATGGGCGGCATTCTATCTTCAAAAAAAGGCCTGAACCTGCCGGATACCAAAATTTCCTTACCGGCTCTTACCGAAAAAGACCTCGCCGATCTTGATTTTATTATTGGCCAGAATGTAGATTGGATAGCACTCTCATTCGTTCGCGAAGTAAAGGATATTATCGGTCTGAAGGATATTTTAAAAGCAAGAAAAAGTGTAGCTAAAGTTATCGCCAAAATAGAAAAGCCCGAAGCAGTAACCAATATACGGGATATCATTCTTGAAAGCGATGGAATCATGATTGCCCGTGGGGATCTCGGAGTAGAACTACCAATAGAAAAGGTGCCACTAATACAAAAAGAAATTATTCGCAAATGTATGCACCGCGCCAAGCCGGTGATAGTGGCTACTCAAATGATGGAAAGTATGATGGACAGAGTAAAACCAAACAGGAGTGAGATTACCGATGTGGCCAACGCAGTGCTGGAAGGCGCTGACGCTTTAATGCTTAGTGGTGAAACCGCTACCGGAAGCCATCCAACATTAGTAATAGAAACCATGAGCAAAATAATATTGGAAATAGAAAAAACTGCTTATGATTATAACCGCGATGACATTCTTGCGCCACAACCTCATTCTCCTTCTTTCCTTAGCGATGCCCTCTGCTATAGCGCCAGCAAACTGGCGCAGGATGTAAAAGCCGATGCATTAATTGGAATGACACAAAGCGGTTATACTGGTTTTATGCTCAGCAGTTATCGCCCAAAATCTTTTTTATATGTTTTCAGCAAAAAAGAAAGCCTCATCAATCAATTGAGTTTAAGTTGGGGAGTGCGGGCATTTTTTTATGATGAAGAAGAAAGCCTTGATGAGATTTTCTTTGATCAGATAGGAATATTAAAAGAACGGGGATTTTTAAAACCAGGCGACGTAGTTGTAAACACAGGCAGTACACCCGTTTCACTACACCTGCCTACGAATGTATTAAAGATCACAAAGATTGGGGAATGATTTGCTTGCATAGATACAAGGCATGACTTGTATCTACTTAGTTAGAATACAATACCTCATTTTCTATTTCCAGCAACTGACAATAATGGCAGCAATAATGTTTCCCACTACTGTGTACAAACCGTTTATGAAATGCAAACCAAATGGTTTTTTTTCGTAAACATAAGAAATACTAATCGCTGTTACTCCAAAGAAAACGCCGGTAAGAATTCCCAACTTTAATCCAACCTGCCAGCCCGATAAATTTAAGCGGGTAACAATTAAGGAAAGCCCGAATGCACAAATAAGCATTAAAATAAAAGAAATAATCATAATGCCCGTGCTCCCTTTTTTTGCATCAGGTTGATTCATAAGGGCGCTGTTATACGATTGCCATTTTTTCCCGAATAAAACGGTGTACCATAATGCGCCCAGAAAAAAATAAGCCAAACCAGCCACCAGCACGGCAAGCCAGTTGATGTGTTGAAATACTTCTGTGTTCATTTGATTTATGTTTTTGGTAAAAGATTCAGAAAATTAAACATATTTTTTTAATCTGCAAGCATATTTAAGAATGAAAGCTTAATGCAGTAAACAAACATTTACTGCATATTTCTATTTTGGAGAGTGAAACCTCATAGCAGCAAACGAACATTTACTGCATATTTCTATTTAGAAGAATTAAGATTTATCGAAGTAAACGCCGTACCGGCCATTTAGCGGGAACAATCAATAAGAATACATCTTCTCAGGCGAACTCAATAATTAATTCTTTATCAGTACTTTTAATTTTAAATAAATCGCAATGAAAAAATATTTTTTCCTTATCGCATTTCTTTTATTTTCCTTCTCTTCCCTTGCACAAAATGAAGACAGCGCCTGGTTTGTAAATAATTATACTAAGCTGGAACAGTACATTCCCATGCGCGATGGAGTAAAATTGTTTACCGCTATCTACATTCCAAAAGATGAAAGCAGCAAACATCCCTTCCTGATGAAACGTACTCCTTATTCCTGTGCGCCTTATGGTGCAGATAAATACATGGATATATGGAATTCGTATAGAATGAAATATGCAAGAGAGAATTTTATTTTTGTAACACAGGATGTGCGTGGAAGATATATGAGCGAAGGAACTTTTGAAGACGTAAGGCCGTTTAATAAAAATAAAACCGGGAAAGAAATTGATGAAGCAAGCGATACTTATGATGCAATTGATTGGTTGGTAAAAAATATTAAAAGCAATAATGGGAAAGTGGGTGTATCGGGAATATCTTATCCGGGTTTCTATTCTACAGAAGCAGCGTTGAGCGGGCATCCTGCCTTAGTAGCGGTAAGCCCGCAGGCACCTGTTACCGATTGGTTTATGGGAGATGATTTTCACCACAAAGGCGCTTTTTTCGTAATGGACTGTTTTTCATTTTACTCTTCTTTTGGAACGCCGCATCCTAAACCTTCCACTACATACACTAACGGGTTCTCTTTCAAATCGGATGATAACTATAATGCTTACCTGAAAGCAGGTGCCTTGAAAAATTTTGCACATCTAATGGGCGATAGTATTAAATTTTGGCACGACATATATCAGCATCCTAACTATGATGCATGGTGGCAGGCACGTAATGCCCGTGTGGGTTTGTATAATGTAAAACCGGCAATGCTCTGGGTAGGTGGGTTGTACGATGCCGAAGATTGTTTCGGAGCATGGAATTCTTATAAAGCCAATGAAAAACAAAGCCCTCAAACCAATAGCAGGCTTGTAATGGGTCCGTGGTATCACGGGCAATGGGCAAGCGATGATGGCACTTTTCTCGGCAATGTACAATTTGGAAGTAATACTGCTGAATATTTTCAGGATAGTCTTGAAATACCTTTCTTTAATTACTATTTATTGGGAAAAGGAAATACTTCCAAAATCGCGGAGGCCAATATATTTTTTTCAGGGGAAAATGACTGGAAAAAATTTGATATGTGGCCGCCGAAAAATGTTGTGGAAGAAAATCTTTATTTAGCTTCTGATGGAAATTTATCTCTAAATAAAAAACCACAAAACACAACGGCTTTTGATCAATACACCAGCGATCCGGCACATCCTGTTCCCTATACACAAGAAGTACATTTCAGAAGAACAAGAGAATATATGGATGACGATCAGCGTTTTGCTTCGCGCAGGACTGATGTATTGACTTACGCAACTTCAATATTAAATAATAACATAACCCTTGCAGGCCCTGTGATTGCAGATTTGATGACTTCTATTTCCACAACAGATGCAGATTTTGTGGTGAAATTAATTGACGCATTTCCTGATGATTTTAAATATGATTCTCCTACGCCTCCTTCCATGGATGAAGTGAACAGGCGGCCTTATCCGATGGGCGGTTATCAAATGCTGGTGCGCGCAGAAATCATGCGTGGAAAATTCAGAAATAGTTTTTCAAAACCTGAACCATTTGTTCCCGGCAAAATAACACAAGTAAAATGGGAACTTCCTGATGTAGCACATACTTTTTTAAAAGGGCATAGAATCATGATACAGATTCAAAGCACCTGGTTCCCT
Source organism: Hanamia sp. (assembly GCA_035693085.1). Taxonomy (GTDB): domain Bacteria; phylum Bacteroidota; class Bacteroidia; order Chitinophagales; family Chitinophagaceae; genus Ginsengibacter. The sequence goes on from DASSHD010000029.1 coordinate 8,949, forward strand.
TTGGCTGACCGTAATCCACAAAAGTTCATGGATATTTATAAAGCTAATGATAGTGATTTTCAAAAAGCAACCATTCGTATTTATCACGATACAGAACACGCTTCAAAGATTATTTTACCGGTATTAAAGTAATTTAGTAAATTAGTAAAAAGAAAAATTATGGAAGCAATCATATTAGAACCAGGGGACAAGGCCGATTTTGAAAAGATAAAAGAATTTGCACTGAAAAACAAAATACCTACTTCAATTTTAAATGACGAAGACTATAGGTTTATAGAGCGAAAAAAACTTGCAAACATTGCAGATACAGAATATCCCCACTTAGATATATCAATAGAAGAAATCGTTGCAATCACAAAAGAAACAAGAGCACAGGAATATGCAAAAAGAAATCTCAGTGGTCATTGATACAAACTGGTGGATTAGTTTGTTCCTATCAAAATACAAATCTTCTTTGACAGAAATTTTTCGAAATAAAAATCTAACAGTTTATCGTAGTTATTATCTCACTCAGGAGATTTGTAATGTACTAGTAAGGCCGAAATTTAAAAATGTATTTAGCATTTCACTTTTCGAGGATTTTATAGACCGATATGAAAAAAGTACAACATTAATAACAGTAACCTCAACTGTATCAATTTGCAGAGATGAAGATGATAATTTTCTACTGGCATTAGCAAAAGATTCTAAAGCTGATTTTTTAATAACTGGCGATAAAGATTTATTGATTCTTCAACATTTTGAAGATACCCAAATTGTAACTATTAACCAGTTTTTAGAATCCACAGAATTGAAAAAATAGACAAATGGTAAACGGTGCTCACCCTTCAAAAAAAGTAAAGTGCGACATCATCAACAAAAAACTGAACAGGAAATCTTAAAGATTAAATCCGCTAAATACATCAATGACTTAACCATCGCCATTAGTTTAACAAATGGTAAAACAAAGCTGGTTGATTTTAATCCTATATTTCATAAATATGTAAAAGGCGAATACATGGATTATTTTGATCCTCAAAAATTTAAAAAATTTATTGTTAAGCATGGAAATATTTATTGGGGCGAAAATGAAGATGTAATTTTTCCTGTTGATTTTCTTTTAAAAGAAACATCAAAAAAATAATCCTGAAGATATCCTTTATATTATGTGAATTAAATAAACCTGATTTTTAGCCCACCTCTATGATGATATTTATGAAAAGGATACTACAATTTCTTTGCTTATTAATCTTCACCTCTTCTTATAGCCAATCCCCAAATTTTGTTAAAGAAAATTATACTAAAGTAGATACCACCATTACCATGCGTGATGGTATAAAATTATATACCATAATTTATGTTCCCAAAGATCAATCTGAAAAATATCCATTTTTGATGGAGCGAACTCCTTATTCCGTTGCACCTTATGGAGAAAATAACTATGCAGAAAGATTAGGGCCAAACACAGCCCTGATGCATGAAAAATACATTTTCGTTTACCAGGACGTGCGTGGCCGTTATATGAGCGAAGGACATAATCTTGAAATGGCTCCATATATACCCAATAAAAAAGATAAAACCCAGGTTGATGAAAGCAGTGATACTTATGATACTATTGTTTGGCTATTAAAAAATATAAAAAATAATAATGGACGGGTAGGTTTATATGGAATTTCCTATCCGGGGTTTTATGCAACTGCAAGTTTACCAGGAGCTCATCCGGCTATAAAAGCAGTTAGTCCACAAGCACCGGTTACTGATGAATTTATTGGGGATGATGCCAATCACAACGGTGCATTTTTTTTACTCGATAACTTTATGTTTATGAATTACTTTGGCAAAGAAAGAAGAGGCCCTACAGAAGATTATGGCTCTTTAATGTTCGATGCTGATAACAATGACACGTATCATCTCTTTTTAAATATGGGGCCGGTAAAAAACACACAATCCGCTCAATATTTTGATCATCGCAGTTATATATGGAACGAATATCTCGCACATGATACTTATGATAATTACTGGCAAAAACGAAACATCAGGCAATACCTGAAAAATATAAAAATTCCTACGCTTGTTGTTGGCGGCTGGTTTGATGCGGAAGACCTTTTCGGATCACTGCATACTTATGAAGCAATAGAAAAACAAAGTCCTGTAAATAATAATTACCTCGTAATGGGGCCGTGGACGCATGGTGCATGGGCAGAAAACGGATGGAATCATTTTGGAACATATCATTTTGGGAGCAATCCCAGTAAATATTTCCAGGATAGTTTACAAACTATATTTTTCAATTATTTTTTGAAAGATAAAGGAAAATGGAACACTTCCAAAGCAACAGTTTTTGAAACCGGGACCAATGAGTGGAAGCATTTTAATCAATGGCCACCCACAAATATTTCTGAAGTGAGTTATTATTTAGATACCGATAAGAAATTATCGAATCAAAAAAATAATACTAAAAATAGTTTTGATAAATACATTAGTGATCCGGCAAACCCGGTTCCTTATACAGCTAAAGTCCAGGGCAGTAGAAATAATGAATACATGGTCGAGGATCAGCGCTTTGCTGCGTCAAGAAATGATGTATTAGTATATGAATCGCCGGTTTTAAATAAAGATGTTACTATCGCCGGCCATATTCTTGCCGACCTCTTTGTAAGTATTTCAACAACCGATGCAGACTTTATTGTAAAGTTGATTGATGTAGTTCCGCCAGAAGAAATTTATGGAATACATGAAGTAGATTACAGTATTGACAGTGATTTTGAACGCCTGGTTCGTGCAGAAGTAATGCGGGGAAAATTCAGGAATAATTATGTTCACCCTGAACCATTTGTTCCGGGAAAAATAAGTGAAGTAAAAATAAATCTGAATGATGTTTGCCACACTTTTAAAAAAGGCCACCGAATTATGGTACAGGTACAAAGCAGTTGGTTTCCTTTGGTGGATATGAATCCGCAAAAATTTATGCGAATTCCTGATGCTAATGATAGTGATTTTCTAAAATCAACAATTCATATTTATCACGATAAAGATCATGCATCAAAAATTATACTCCCCGTTTTAAATTAAAATTGTATTTTAGTCTTTCTTCTTCTGGCCATCAGATTTCATTTTAAAAATTAACGTATGAAAAATTTATTAGTAATCACACTTATGTTTACGAGTACTCTAACCTTCGGACAAGACAAAGTTGTTATAATACCAAAACCCGTGTCGCTTGAAATGCATTCCGGTAATTTTAATTTGAATTCAAAGACAATTATTATCTCCAACATCAGTGCGCGTCATGATGCGATCATGCTAAACGTGTATCTCAAAAAATTGTATGGTTTTACCCTTCCTATAAAAAATATCTCTCCTTACAAAAATGCAAAAAATGCAATTATTCTTGGTTTACTGAAGCCTGATGAAAGAAAAAAAGATGAATATGATTTAACGGTAAAAGCTAATGAAATCAATATCAGTGGAGTAAGCAATGAAGCGCTGTTTTATGGAATTCAAACCCTTCTTCAACTTTTACCGCCTGAAAAGCCTGCGAACGGAAACATCAATTTTGAAATACCACAATTAGCAATTAAAGATTATCCACGTTTTCAATATCGCGGCATGCATCTGGATGTAGGCCGTCATTTTTTTGATGTGGATTTTATTAAAAAATATATTGATTATCTCGCCTACAATAAATACAACACTTTTCACTGGCACTTAACAGAAGATCAGGGCTGGAGAATTCAAATCAAAAAATATCCGCGTCTTACTTCTGTCGGGGCATATAGGAACGGAACAATCATTGGACATTATCCGGGTACAGGAAATGATGATACACGTGAAGGTGGATTTTACACACAGGATCAGATAAAAGATGTAGTAAAATATGCGAAGGATCGTTACATCACTATCATTCCTGAAATAGAAATGCCAGGGCATGCTTCTGCTGCTATTGCGGCTTACCCACAATTAAGTTGTTTCCCAAATGAATCTACAGAAATAAAGAACAATACGCCATGGGCCGGGAGCCGTGAAGGCAAACAGGTGCAGCAAACATGGGGTGTTTTTCCTGACGTATTTTGCCCCTCAGAATATACTTTTACTTTTCTTGAAAATGTATTGGATGAAGTGATAAAATTATTTCCCTCAAAATATATTCATATTGGCGGAGATGAATGCCCGAAAGATTACTGGAAACGATCTGAATTTTGCCAAAAATTAATAAAAGATAAAAACCTAAAAGATGAGAATGGTTTGCAAAGTTATTTTATTCATCGGATAGAAAAATACCTGAATAGCAAAGGAAGAAGTATCATCGGTTGGGATGAAATACTGGAAGGGGGCCTTGCACCCAATGCAACCGTAATGAGCTGGCGTGGAGAAGAAGGAGGAATTGAAGCTGCGAAACAACATCATGATGTAATTATGACCCCGGGACAATATTGTTATCTTGATCATGCTCAAACAAAAAATAGTGATAGCCTTACTATAGGCGGCTATCTTCCGTTAGACACTGTTTATGATTATGAACCAATACCGAAAGAGCTAAATGAATCAGAAGCACATTATGTATTGGGCGCACAGGGAAATGTTTGGACAGAATATATGGCCAATCCACAAAAGGTGGAATACATGATATTCCCCCGAATGAGTGCTTTGAGCGAAGTGGTTTGGTCGCCAAAAGATAGTAGGAACTGGACTGAGTTCTCTTCAGAATTACCCGAGATGTATAAACGATATGAATTGTGGGGAACTAATTTTTATAAAGAGGCCTCGGCCAGCAATCAATAAAAGAAGTAAGTTAGAACTACCGCAAAACAAAATATAAATCCTGGCTATTTGTTGGTTTACTGTTGAAGAAAATGAAATAATAAATCAGTTAATAAATTTGTCCCAATAAAAAAATAACTTTTAAATTATTGCTGAACCACCTTCGCACCAAGTACCTGCAGAGCTACGCTATCAGTGCCTTTAGGAGTAAAATATTTTGTTTTGAAGTCTTTGGATTCTCCCGGGCCAATGCTTATATATTCAGTTTCTTTATCCGTTTCCAGTAATGTTTGGGTCTTTGAATAAAAAGATAATTTAATTTCCACATCTTTAAAAATAGCGATAGAAGCTTTATTGACTAAAGTACCTTTCACAACGGTTTGTCCTAAAATATTTTTTTTATTGTACCCGGTAACAGTTATAAAATCCTGTGGATTCTTTTGTTCTTTTTTTAATAATTCATCTTTGGTGAGTTGATAACTTTGTTTTTCAGTTTTCTCTTTTGTAGAATTATCAGAGCTACACGCTAATATAAAAACTGATAATGTCAATATTAGAAAGATATACTTTTTCATAAATAAGATATTTGAAAACGAAAAATAATTAAAATAATAGATACAAAACCTTAAAATATTTTTGAAATCAAATCAGCCTTACGCTTCTGTTCCCAGCCACAAAGCGCCACCAATGCTATTACGCAATGCTCCTGTTACAGATGATAAGACAGTATATTGTTCACGCCATCTCAAAATTCCCAGCAATGCCATTATCAACGACTCTTTATATATTATTACCTCATCTTCCGGAAGATAAATTTCAAAATTAATTTCCTCCAAATTCTTTGAAATCCTGCTAATCAAAAACTTATTGAAAGCTCCACCACCCGTTATCATTAACTGTTGAACTTCCGTGTTAGAGAATTGTGATTGGAGCGATTTTTTTATTTGAATAGCAATATGCTCCACATAGGTGCGTAATGCATCTTCAATACTTAAATCAAAACTTTTTATTAAAGGAAAAATAATATCTGTGCCAAAACTATTGGCCAAAGATTTAGGATAAGGAAGTGAATAATAATCAAGTTCATTTAATTGGGTTAAAAGTTCTTCATCTATTTTTCCTGAGGAAGCCATTATTCCGTCCTCATCATAATCCTTATTTTTTTCTGCTGCAAGCATATTTAAAACCCTGTTTGCTGCGCAAATATCAAAAGCTACTATTTCATCTTCCGGTGACCAGGAATCTTTATTATTTGTTCTTTTACTGTTCAAAGAAACGTTGGCTATGCCGCCAATATTCAGAAAATAATGATAATCAGGAAATAATAATTTTTCTCCCAAAGGCACTATCGGCGCGCCCTGACCGCCAAAAGCAATATCCATTGAGCGCAGATCACTTACCACAGGAAGTTGGGTTTCTGCCCCTATTGCGGCGCCGTCTCCTAATTGATGGGTCATCCTTTTTTCGGGGAAATGAAAAGTGGTATGGCCGTGAGATGCAATTAAACTTACCTTATGATGCAATTGAAATTTTTCAATAAATTCATTAACATTCTCACCAAGAAATCTACCAAAATCAGTATGCAATAACTGGTAATCTTTTGCAGAAAGATGCACAGCATCTCTTAATTTATCAGTCCATTCATTCTCATATTCTATACACGCCGCACATTTTATTTCATAACTCCATTTGCCCGCTGTTTCGTTGAATTCTACAAATGCTATATCCAGTCCGTCAAGCGAACTTCCGCTCATTAAACCAATTACATTATAAATCATAGAAAAAAATCCGGTTTTAATTTTTTTGAATCCGATTTTTATCGGATAGATTTGTTCAAATTTATAACTTTATACATTGGCGCTTAATTTTAAAGTCTTCTAAAAAACAAACAATGGTAATAAATCTTAGCGACAATCATTCTTTATTAAGCAATTGGTTAAGCGAAATAAGAAGTGTGGAGTTGCAAACAGACAGGCAAAGATTTCGGAAAAACCTGGAAAAAATTGCCGAAGTATGCGCATACGAGATCAGCAAAACATTACCATGGGTCGAAATAGAAGTGGCGACTCCATTAGGTACATCCACTTGTAAAGTTTTAGAAAAGCAACCCGTACTTGCCACTATACTGCGTGCCGGATTAGCAATGCATAACGGCTTCCTCAATTATTTTGACAAGGCTGATAATGCTTTTATCAGCGCTTATCGCAAACATAATCCTGATGGAAGTTTTGAAATAAGCCTTGATTACATTAGTTGCCCTGAAATGGAAGATCGTGTAGTAATCGTTTCTGATCCTATGCTTGCAACCGGAGCTTCTTTAGTAAAAGCTTTGCAATTTATCCGTGAAGCGGGAAACCCCGCTGAAATCCACATTGCATGTGCTCTTGGTTGTACAGTTGGTATTGAATATGTATTGCGTGCTGAACCCAAAGCTAAGATCTGGTGCGGCGATATTGACGATGAATTAACCGCTAAAGGATATATTGTACCAGGACTTGGGGATGCAGGCGACCTGGCTTATGGCGTAAAAGTGCAGATGTAGTTGATGGTTGATGGTTTCTTTATTTATACCTAAATCCCTTTTGCTCCGATGCTTTTAAATATTTTATAAATGAAGTTATTTTTTTACTGAGTATAATACAGTTTGATCTTAATTCTTCAAATTTTTCCATTGTCAAGTACTTTCTGTCGTGTGATCTGTATAATTGCGATCTTACCTCGCCATTGGACCCTTTTGATATTATTAAAAAGTTGGAAAATTCTTTATTCCCAGATCTCTCAAATCCCTCTGCAATATTATCCATAACAGAACCTGATGATGCATTTATCTGATTCTTTAATTCCCAATCTTTTGAAAACGGTTCCTGTGAATATAACCGAAAAATTTCTATTGCTTGTTGCCTTGCTAATTGCCATATTTCTAAATCCTCAAAATTAGATACAGTTGCCATGGTGGTTGGTTTTAAATTTAGAAATTGAAAGTTAAGGCTTGAGAAGCATAAGTTAAAATATGATCAACCATGTCTTGTCCTGATATAGGTGGACAGATTTTTAACCATAAATCTGACATTAAACATGACAAAACAACCAAAAACGATTACAAGGTACAGTATTAGCTTTAAACAAAAAGTAGTAAGAGAAATAGAAGAAGAAGGATTGCG
>DASSHD010000030.1:0-6682 GCA_035693085.1 Hanamia sp.
AACTTCAACTATGGCGTGTTCTATTACTGCAAAGAAATTGAACAACATAAAAGTAGCCCATGTGGAAGGTGGTATCCGTTCCGGCGATCTTACCATGCCGGAAGAAATAAACAGGATGGTAACTGATGCTATTACCGATTATTTTTTCACGACTTCAGAAACTGCGAATGAAAATTTACGAAAAGCTGGAATAAGTAATGATCGCATATTTTTTGTAGGGAATACCATGATTGATACCTTATTGAAAAACCGTTCCCGATTTGTAAAACCTCCGGTTTGGGATAGATTAAGATTAGAAAGCCGTAAGTATATTGTGATGACCTTGCATCGCCCGGCCAATGTGGATGAAGAAGGGAAATTAAGAGATTTGATACGGCAGATCATAAATAACAGTCATGACTTGCCATTAGTATTCCCTGTACACCCCAGAACAGCTAAAATATTGGAACACCTGGGGATTGCAGATACTCAATTGCATACGATTGAGCCATTGGGTTATCTTGAATTTAATTACTTAGTTGAACATGCAAAAGTGGTTGTTACAGATTCAGGCGGCATTACCGAAGAAACCACAGTAATGGGGATTCCATGTATGACTTTAAGAAATAATACCGAGAGGCCTGAAACCATCACTATAGGTACCAATGAATTGTTAGGCACTGATCCAAAAGCCATTAGGCCGGCTATGGAAAAATTATTCTCAGGTGAATGGAAGCGGGGAAGTATTCCTGAACTTTGGGATGGGCACACTGCGAAAAGAATAGTTGGGTGCTTATTGAATTTGTGAATTCGTTTAGCTCTATAAATATTCAATTGAGATTTTTATTTTGGAAATAATTATATTAAAATTTGGTTAAAAGTAATAACTCATCTAATTTCGGGGATTAATTTGGTAACCCATTAAATCAGAAAACATCTGTTTTTACATTCATTCGAATGATTTTCTGAATTTGATATTAAAAAAGCAGCGCTTAATTTATGCCACTTTTAATTTTAAATTTAATACTCTTTATATTTAAATACAATTTACAATTTATTTCAAAAGACCTTTTATGAAAAAAATGCTACATACTTTTAAGATCTTGATAATTGGATCAATTTTGATAATTGCAGGAGTAAATTCGAATGCACAAAATGTGTGTGCTGCAAGCAATACGATCAGCCCTACATCAATTCAAAATATTTGTATGGGATCTTCGGTATCTAACACGTTGACTGCAACCATTACCACGAGTGGAAGTGGAAGTAATGGAAGTATTACTTATACCTGGTATAGTAATACAAACAACAGCACTTCAGGGGGTTCAGTAGTACAAACTTTAAGTACAAACTCAGCTACAATTACAAATACGTTTACTCCGCCTGTTTCTAATGTCGGCACACTTTGGTATTACTGTACAGTTACGAATGATGGTGGAGATTGTGACGGCACAAGCTTTACAACTGCTGTAGTACAGGTAAATGTAAATTCATTGCCGTCAATTTTTAATGTTACTGGCGGAGGGGCACGTTGTAGTAATGGTCCCGGGGTATCTATTTATTTAAGTAACACTCAAGGTAGTGTAATAAAATATCAGTTAGTAAGAGATGGAGCGCCTGTTGGAACAGCACTTTCGGGGACTGGGCGTTCTCTTGGTTTTCTTGTTACAACAGCAGGGACTTTCACTATGCAAGCTACCAATTCATTAACGGGCTGTGTCAGCAATATGAATGGCAATGCAATCGTTACAATAAACCCAAAACCATCTGTGACCTACTCTAAAACTGATGTAAGTTGCCAGGGTGCAGATGGCTCAATAACAGTAACAGGCAGTGGAGGTACTCCGGCATATTTGTTTAATCTAGATGGAGGTAGTTTTTCAAGTAATAATTTTTTTACAGGGCTTACGGCAGGTGAGCATTCTGTATCTGTAAAAGATGCTAATTCCTGTATGGTCTCGTTACCAAATATTACGATATCAAATGCATCTCCCTTGAGTGTTGGGATTAACCAGGTTAATCCAGGCAATTGTACGGGTAGTGATGGCTCAATAACTGTAAGCATGATCGGAGGAGTGGATGATGGTATCACTCCCGTTGAGTTTAAGTTGGATGGAGATGCTACTATGCCTTACCAAACAAGTAATGTATTTGGAAATTTATCAAAAGGAAGCTATACGGTAACAGTAAAAGATTCAAAGGGATGTACTGGTGTTAGCCCCACGGTAACATTGACACAAAACGCAGGTACGGCTCCAAATATTTATAATGTTTCCGGTGGTGGCACCCGTTGTAGTAATGGTTCGGGAGTTTCTATTTATTTAAGCGGTTCACAAACTGGAATCACTTACCAATTGGAAAGAGATGCCAGCCCGGTAGGAACCGCTCTTTCTGGGACGGGTAATCCCCTCTCTTTTGTTTTAAGTAACGCAGGTTCTTATACCATAGTTGCCACTAACTCATCAGCAGGTTGTACGAGTGTTATGAATGGAACTGCTACAATTGTAGTCAATCAGGCGCCCGCTGTTTTTAATGTTTCCGGAGGTGGTAGTCGTTGTAGTAACGGTTCCGGAGTCGGGATCTTTTTAAGTGGTTCAGAAATAGGAGTAAATTACCAGTTGCAAAGGGATGGTGGGCCTGTCGGCTCTATTGCTTCAGGAAACGGCTCGAAGAAACTAAGTTTTATAGTTTCAACTGCCGGTACCTATACTATAAAAGCTACAAATGCAACAACAAATTGTACAATGGTAATGAATGGAAGTGCAATTGTTACAATCAACCAGGCTCCACAGGTATTTACTGTTTCAGGAGGCGGAACAAGCTGTAGTCCAGGCTCATCTGTTCCAATAACACTAAGCGGTTCAGAAACCGGGGTAAGCTATCAGCTAAACAGTAACGGATTCCCTGTAGGAACAGCAGTTCAAGGTAATGGCTCGCCACTTACTTTCACAACAAGTACTGCGGGTACTTATAAAGTATTAGCTACCAATGCTACTTCCGGCTGTTTAATATATATGGCTGGTAGCTCAGTATTGACTCAAAATCCTCCGCTTACACCTTCATATACCAAATATTATGCAAGTAGTTGTGTTGGTGGCGATGGTACCATAACAATAACACCGGGCGGCGGAACACCAGGATATATGTATAGTGTTGATGACGGACCTTTTGGCACAGATAATTTCTTAACCGGCCTCGCAGCGGGAGATCACAAGGTAGTTATTAAAGATGCCAATTCATGTACTTTCACTTATGAAGGGATCACTGTTCTTACGGCACCTATAATGAAAGTTAACGGGGGGGCGGTCAATCCAGGTAGCTGTACCGGTAACGATGGCGTGGTTAGCGCAACAGGACTGGGAGGTGTTCAAGATGGTATCACTCCTTTAGAATATATGTTGAATGGAGATGTGAGCAGGCCTTTCCAGATCAGTAATAGCTTTGGTGGATTAGCGCCAGGAAATTATTCCGTAACTGTAAAAGATTCAAAGGGGTGTCTGGCTCAAAGTAATGTTGTTACATTAACTTTAGGAACACCGATTTCAATCTCAACCTCTTCTTATAGCACTAATGTAAGTAGTTGTGGTAACGGTATGGATGGAAGTATTTCAACTGTGATAACAGGTGGTGTATCTCCCTACACTTATAAAATCAATGGATCAGTAATATCTGCTCAAAACGGTTCACAATATTTTAGGTACTCAAATTTAGGGATTGGTAATTATACTGTTGAGATATCTGACCGTTCAGGCTGTACTGTTTCACGGGTGTTCAGTGTGGACCAAGCTAGTACTCCGGTGGCTACGGTGGCCTATAGAGGTAATGAGACCTGCACAGGAGGAAGTAATGGGTTTATAACTCTTTCCCCAACTGGAAATGGAGGAGTTCCAGGATACATGTTTAGTAAAGATGGAGGTACAACCTATCAAGGCAGTTATAGCTTTACTAATCTTGCCTCTAATACCTATAGTATGGTTGTAAAGGATTCAAAAGGATGTGTGAGTGCTCCTGTTGCGGTGACTATTTATCCTGGTACAGCAAATTGTGTTTCAGGAAGAATTGGCAATCCTTCAGATGATGATGGTACTAAAAGCCCAATAGTTATAATTAATAAAAATAGCGATCTCTCTAAAACTTCATTTAATTCTTCATTAAGCATTCAGGCTTTTCCAAATCCATTCGGATATGAATTCACTTTAAATGTTCAGGGGAATAATCAGGATAGAGTTTACATAACTATTACTGATGTACTGGGAAGACGGCTGTACCAGGCAGAAGGTAATGCGAACCAACAGTATAAATTGGGAAACAACCTGGGAAGAGGCATTTATATCGCACAGGTAATGCAGGGTAATAATGTCCAAACAATTAAAATTGTTAAAGAATAATATCAGGCGATATAAAATTAAAAAAGCCACCCAAGGGGTGGCTTTTTTAGTGAGAATTTTTGAAAGATGGTGAAACTTATTATAAAAAATAAAAATTCCGGGTATTTGCATGCTTTCCGCAGGTAGGGTTGCTTGCTGAATTTGGTTTTGAACAACGAGAAAGACATCTGAACAGCAGGATAAATATTTAGCACAATGGGAGAATAAATCTAATTTTGCCGCGGTTTCCTTACGAAAAATATCCATCTCATAAGCGACACTCTTAAATTTAAAAATGAAATCCGGTTTTACATTATCCTTTTTTTCTTTTGTGATTCTTTTTGCATGTTGTTCATTTAAAAAAGACGACAGTGTAAGTCTGTCTCCTTCTAATACCATAATTGTTACTACCAAAAATTATCCTGTCGGAGTGCGGTTTCTGCACAATTGGTTGGGTAAAGTATATAACCTTCAGAATCCCAACTCTAATAAAAATTTCACAATATTAAGAGAGTACACCGAATTGAGGCGGGATGGCGATACTTCGGGAAAGATCATTTTATCAATAGGTGACAATCATTTCAATAAAGATGAAAATATGAGTGATTTACCTCCTTACTCATTTATAATTAAGAAGAATGGAAATCTTGTTGTGATTAAAGGAGCAGATGATATTGGCACTAATTTGGGCGTTTCATACTTTTTAGACCATTATTGCGGGGTAAAATTTTACTTGCCAGGCAATTTATTTACCGCTATGCCTAAAGTGCGTCTTATCTCACTTCCTGAAAAAATTAATGTGGAAGAAAGTCCATTTACAGCTAATATTACCAGCAGCGGCTTTGGAGTTTCTGTGGATCCTATTCATCCACACGATATTCTTCAATGGGAATCTTTTTGGGCACAGATGAACGGACTTTACAGAAATAACTGGGGTTCATTTCAGCATACAATGAGTGAAATATTTTACGATAGCGTAATCATGAAAAATTATCCGGAGATATATCCTTTGATAAATGGCAAACGTTATTTTCCGTCCAGCGCTAAAGATCAAAATTTTGAACCTGATTTTGCGTCTCCACAATTAGTGGACGCTTCAATATTTGCTGCGGTAAAATACTTCAAGGCACATCCAACAGTTGATTACATGGCATTTTCCGTCATGGATGGAGGTGGCTATTCAAAAGAAGGAAAGATGGGAGCGTTTCTTGCTAATTATCCCCAAACACCGAATGGGCAAGTACAGGGTTATACTGATGCATATATAAACTGGTTGAATAATTTAGCAGCAAGATTACCGGCGGCCCTTTCAAAAAATGGAATTAAGGGGGAAAAAACAATTGCTTATATTTCTTATAGCCAGGTAAGAGGTATTCCTGAGAAAAAATTGAATCCGATGATTCTTCCTATCACTGTATATCATTTAAGTAATGGCATTGCCAATGGATACTATGCAAGAGAAGGGGCTATTGAAAAATGGAGCAAAGTAACATCCGGTATTGGAAATGACGATTGGGCTGAAGGGAAGGGGTTTCTTTATCCAAGAATTTATACTTCAATATTATCAGGGTATCTGAAGGAAATAAAAGCTAAAAAATTAAATTTTAAATACGCTCACATAGAAGCATACCCTAATTGGGCATTAGATGGCCCAAAATTATATGAGATGAGTAAAATTTATTGGAACCCGGATATAAATATTGATTCTTTGCGCAATCTATTTTGCAGAGATATGTTTGGAAAAGCTTCTTCAGAAATGCACGACTATTTTAATACAGTTGAACAAATAAGTTCATGGCTTAATAATCACTCAGCCACGCCCACTCACATGTACAACTATATTGGTCAACTTTCTTTAGACAATACAAGGATGTTGATGGTAAAGCAGGCAAGACAGTTTTTAGATGAATCTATGAAAACAAATGGGATCACAAATGACGAAAGAAAAAGAATTGATTTTTTTTCAAATGGATTTAAAATATCTGAATACTTCTTTGATATTTATAATTCCAAAACGATCAATCCTGATAAAATAAATGAATTCAAAGAATATTTAAAAAATACGGTTGCGGGAAATCAAATGATGCTGAATATGGCCACTGAAAAGAATTTTTTATCTGTAATGGATAATTTGATTGATCAGATAGTGAAGTTGAAGAAATAGTTAGTTCATAGTTCTTAGTTTGTAACTTCCGATGTCTTGTCCTGATATAGGTGGACAGATTTTTAACCATAAATCTGACATTAAACATGACAAAACAACCAAAAACGATTACAAGGTACAGTATTAGCTTTAAACAAAAAGTAGTAAGAGAAATAGAAGAAGAAGGATTGCG
>DASSHD010000031.1:0-3763 GCA_035693085.1 Hanamia sp.
ATTTGTTACTTTATTTTGAAGCAAACAGGCAAAATATTTGTTCAATGATATAACGTTTGTGTAGATAATGATGAATATATTTATGGGTCATAATGGGCTTTCGGAAAAGTTTATCTTAATAAGTTATCAAGAGCTAATTCATAAAACCAAACTCAACAATAAAACCAGTTTATCATGAAGGATTTTTTTCAGGCAATTTACGATTGGATTACAGGGTTCTTTGGCTTTGATCAATTTATTGAAATTGTAAAATCGGGCAATTACAGTTCTTTGTTAACCTCTGATGGTTTTGTCTCCGTTATCAGGCCTTTGTTCCCCATTGTGTTGGTATTGGAAATCGCCATGGCCCTGATGCTTAGAAAGTTTAAGGCCGTCAATTACAAGATATCTTTCTTTTCTTATGTTTTGAATGCTTTTATCGGAAGATTTATTTCAATTGCTGCAATCGTATTTTGCATCGGGCTTTTTGAAAAACATGCCATCTTTAAAACTACTTTTACATGGTACTGGTTTATTTACGGTTACATCGTTTGGGAATTCGGCCATTTTATTTATCATTTCTTAGCACATAAAGTCCGCCTTTTCTGGTGTTTACATTCCACGCACCATGCGCCCCGGTCTATGAATCTTTCCATTTCTTATGCGCATTTTTTTCTGGAAGGCCCTTATGCCGATGTGATAAGAACTACTACATGTATCTTATTGGGTGTTAGTCCGGCGATGCTGGTGGTCATTATGGTTATTGATGGTACTTACGGTGGTTTTATACATATCGGGGAGCAAATGATGAAAGACGGCAAATTGGGTTTTATGTACAAATTCATTCTGACCCCTTCCCATCACCGGGTGCACCACGCTAAAAATCCACTTTATATAGATACTAACTTTTGTAACCTGCTCAATATATGGGACAGGGTATTTGGCACCTATCAAACTGAAGAAAAAAATCTTCCTATCGAATATGGCATCACCAGAAATATGAAACCAAACAGTTTCTTAGACAGTTATTTTGGCGAATTTTTTTACCTGTTTAAAGATGTGTATCATGCGCCGGGAATTAAAAATAAATTTTTATACATTTTTATGCCTCCGGGATGGAACCATAAAGGAGAACATAAAACAGCGGGCAAAGTACGAAGGGAGTATTTAGAAGCACATCCAAATCCAATGAAAAGCGGATTTAAAGAAAACCTGTCATAATTTTTCTTTCTTGAAATGGCCGTGAGGGGCCGTTATCACTTAATATTTAAAGTAATTGAAAATGAAAAAGGAATTAAGAAGCCAGCAATGGTTTGGGCTAAAGGGAAAGGATGGTTTTATACATAGGGCATGGATGAAAAATCAGGGGCTTCCGGATGATGAATTTCGTGGAAAACCTGTAATTGGGATTTGTAATACCTGGTCGGAGCTTACACCCTGTAATGCACATTTTCGTGAACTGGCTGAATCTGTAAAATGGGGGATATTAGAGGCGGGTGGTTTCCCTGTTGAGTTTCCGGTAATGTCTTTGGGTGAAACACTCATCAAGCCAACAGCCATGTTGTATCGCAACTTAGTAAGCATGGATGTGGAAGAATCTATTCGTGCAAATCCTATTGATGGTGTTGTATTGCTTTGTGGTTGCGATAAAACAACTCCCTCATTGGTAATGGGAGCATGCAGTGTGGATATTCCTTCTATTGTGGTTTCGGGTGGCGCCATGCTTACCGGAAAATATAAAGGAAAGGATATTGGCACCAGTGATATTTGGCGGTTTGCTGATGAAATTCATTCGGGAACTATGACCGAAGAAGAACTTAATATGGCGGAATCGTGTATGTGCCGCAGCCGTGGGCATTGTGCAGTTATGGGTACCGCTTCATCAATGGCATGTATGGTGGAAGCGCTTGGTATTTCTCTTCCTGGAAATGCGGCCATACCTGCTGCGGATTCCAGGCGAAAAGCATTGGCACAACTCTCCGGAAGAAGGATAGTTGAAATGGTAAAAGAAGATTTGAAATTATCTGATGTGCTCACAAGAGAAGCATTTGAAAATGCAATAAAAGTGAATGCAGCCATCGGAGGTTCTACCAATTTTGTAATCCACCTGCTGGCAATTGCAGGCAGGATCGACATTACACTTAATCTTGAAGATTTTGACCGGTTATCTGCGTCTATTCCACTCATAGCCAACCTGCAACCTTCAGGTAAATATTTTATGGAAGATTTTTATTATGCCGGCGGCTTACCTGCGGTGATGAAAGAACTTTCCAATCACCTTCACAAGAACTGCATGACTGTAAATGGAAAAACAGTTATAGAAAATATATCCAAATCCGAAATATGGAACCGGGAAGTTATTTCAACTGTTGATGAGCCTTTCAATTCTCAATCAGGTATAGTAGTATTGAGAGGTAATCTTTGCGAGGACGGCGCTATTATGAAACCTTCTGCTGCAAGTGTGCAACTGATGCAGCATACAGGCAAAGCTGTTGTATTTGAAAACATCGAGGATTATAAAAAGAGGATTGATGCACCCGACTTGCCGGTAGATGAAAATTGTATTTTGGTTTTAAAAAATGTAGGCCCAAAGAGTTATCCCGGTATGCCGGAAGTTGGCAATATGGGATTGCCAAAAAAATTATTAGAGAGAGGTATCACAGACATGATCCGGATTTCAGATGGCAGAATGAGTGGTACCGGATTTGGTACCGTGGTACTTCATGTATCGCCTGAAGCGGCAAATGGCGGCACACTGGCACTCGTAAAAGATGGTGATCTTATAAAGCTTGATGTTGCAGACAGAAGCCTTCAGCTTTTAGTAGAAGACGAAGAACTACAAAAAAGAAAAGGAATGCTTCAGCCGTTTATCAATGAATATAAAAGAGGGTATGTGAGTTTGTTTATTGACCATGTGGAGCAGGCTCATCTGGGCGTTGACTTTGATTTTTTAAAAGGCGGATCAGGAAGCAAAGTGTCCCGTGATTCGCATTAATAATTAAGCTATGGACAAAAAAGAATTTGACAACAAAGTGGCTATCGTAACCGGAGCCGGCCAGGGGATTGGATTTGAAATTGCAAAACAACTTGCTGTACAAGGCGCACGTGTAGTATTGAATGATATTGATTCCAATCTCGCTATGGAAGCGTCACAGAAAATATCATTAGCGGAAGGTACTTGTGTTGCAGTTGCCGGAGATACTTCTGAACCGGACATCATAAAAAAAATGATTGCTACTGCTGTAGAAAATTTTTCAAAGCTGGATATAGTGGTTGCCAATGCAGGTATTACTCTCTTTGGAGATTTTCTTACCTATCCTGCTTCTTCTTTTTCGGAAGTATTAAAAGTAAATCTTGCGGGGACTTTTTTTCTTGCGCAGGCAGCAGCCAATCAAATGATCAAACAGGGTTCCAGTGGATCGCTGTTATTTACTTCTTCTGTTACCGGGCATCAGGCACATAAAAATCTTGCAGCTTATGGCATGACGAAAGCTGCACTTGAAATGCTTGCTAAAAACTTAGTTATTGAACTCTCATCCTATAAGATAAATGTAAACACAGTAGCCCCCGGAGCAACTCTTACTGAAAGAACAATGGATGATAAAAACTACGAAAAAATATGGTCAACCATAACACCTATGGGCCGACCGGCTACCACTTTGGATATTGCCAATGCAGCTCTTTTTCTCGTTTCCGATAAAGCAAAACATATAACCGGCCAATCGCTTGTTGTAGATGGTGGATGGACGGTGGTAAGCCCGGGACCGTGAGAGAGTTCGTAGAG
>DASSHD010000032.1:0-4061 GCA_035693085.1 Hanamia sp.
CTTGATTTATCAACAACCCCTGGTTGTACGAACAAAACAAAAGGCTTATCTGCATGTTTGCCTTTTGATATAACTTCTTCGCTATTGTAAATTTCGTCTATTCCTCCACCGATATGTACTGTAGCTGCAGCCCTGCATTCAACATTGGTAAAAGGAACCGGATGAGAAAGCGCCCAATCAATCTTAAATACTCCCACTCCATATTTATATCTTTTCAATTGCCATTTATAAAATGATGAAAATTGTTCGCCTGCTATTGAAAGCAATTGTTTGGGTGTTACATCAAGCAATACAACTTTCGAAGATGGTAATTGTTGCAAAGTATTAACCAAAAAACCTGTTTGAATTTCACCGCCCAAATTCTTAAAACAGGAAGCCAGGGCATTCGTGATTTGTTGCGCGCCGCTTTTTGGTAATGGCCAGCCGTTAATATGAGCCATCGTGTTCAAAACAATACCAATTGAAGAAGAAGTAAGTTTATCCAACGGAAGCATAGAATGGGCTGCCATGCCTGCAAACATAGATTGAGCCTCAGTGGTAGTGAACTGATGTTTTGCAAGATGCCTTCCTGAACTAATTGCATAAAATGCAAATTTTGCTTTTGCATTTGAATAAGCGCTTAAATGCAATGGCCCTACAAATGCAGAAAGAATGGATGGCCATTCTTCTGCCAATGGTGAAAAAATTCTTTTATAATTTTTGGCATCTTCACCAAATTGTGCTGCCGTCATTTCTATTGAAGTTTGAATTATTGCAGCGGAACCATCATCAAAAGGATGGGCAACCGCATATTCAGGCTTTAGATATTCCAGGCCAAATTGCTCTAAATTAAATGATTTAAAAACGGGAGAATCTTCGCCAAGCGGATGGACAGCAGAGCAAACATCATGTATAAAACCAGGGAGTGTTAATTCGGCAGAGCGCATCCCACCTCCTAAAACTTCTTTTCCTTCGATAAGCAACACAGACAATCCTGCACGCTGCAAAGTAATAGCTGCTGCAAAGCCGTTAGGCCCTGAACCTACGATGATAGCATCATACTTTGTTTTCAAATTCAATTGATTTAAGCTATTTAATGATTGTGCAAAAATCAACCTTATTTTTTGAATCAATATCAATCCAATGAAATGGGGATTGATAATTAAAAAAGGTGAGAATTTTCCCCGTTTCACAAATTGTTTTATAAAATAGAAAGTGATGAAAAATAATTATACAAAGAGAGCAGGATTGAAATTACCGGATGTAATAAATCTGATAAAAAATATAACTCGTATGAAATTATTATCAGGCCGACAGGCACGATAATTGAAGAACCAAATGAAGATGTTTACAAGATTCAGTCACCATCCTCATTGATAACAGATATCATTTTTAAAAACATTAAAATAGAATAGTATGAAATCAAACAAAACAGAAAAAGCTCAAAGCCCGGAAGATATACCACGTCTTGCCCTGGCAAGAGCAGCCGCAGGCGATGCTGCAGGGATCGCTGATTTATATGAACCGAATGCTGTACTCGTTATTGATAAAGATGGGAATACAGCAGCAGGCAAAGAGGCTATTAAAAAATTTTACGAACAGTTATTAAAAGGTAACCCGGATTTTGGAACAATAATTCAGCGCCCTGTATTGAAAGGCAAAAACCTTGCGCTTACTTCATCAAAATTAGCAGACGGTACGGTTACTGTAGAAGTTGCCCGTCTACAATCCGATAATACGTGGCTCTGGGCTGTTGACAACCCCTCCTTTGTAACGAAGACTTATTGATGCAAAGTGCTGAAAGACGAGGCGATTGATACCTGACGGAAACGGAATTCTTTGTCCTGAACTTTGTTCATGCGAAGCATTTGAAATCCTCATTCCGGGTGGAGCAGGTATGTATTACGGTAAAAAAAATCAGAATCATAAAGCAAGCGGTTAAAACGTTAGAGAAATTTGACAAGGGTTTCTCTGCCGTGTTTGGAACAGGGGCAAAAAAATTCAATAGCCAACTATTATCTTTACAGAGACGGTGAAATGAAAATACCAGGTAACAATGGATAAAAGCAAAAGCGACATCAAAGATTTAGCGTCTCAATAGTTCCCGGAAACGGGACAGGTTGCACCAATAATAAGCTTTGGTATTTCTTCGTCTATGTGTATCAGTTATAATAAAATACAAAAATAGAAATACTGCTTATTTGTGGCTTTACTGTAAAAGAACCTTGAAGTTATTGCAAGCGTACACTCAGGTTATTAAGGCCTGTGCAGTGGCTAATACGAAGAGGATTGTATTTTTTTACTTATGAGTATTGTCAGTTGCACATAGAAAAAACCATTATGTCCATTTCAGAATTATCCTTTTTAATGCTCTTCTTCTTCATTCTTCACGAGTTTGAAGAAATTATTTGTGTGAGAAGCTGGATTCTTAAAAATGAAAGTAACCCAAAATTGAAAAAGGAAATGTTCATAGCGGGGAAATCACATTATCCTTCTACAGAAACTTTAAGCATAATGATTGCTGAAGAATTGATTCTTCTTGCAGCCTTGCTTTTGGCAGCCATTGCATTGGGAAATATTGAGATAGCAATTGAAATTTTTATTGCATATACCATTCGTTTAATCTTTCATATTTTTCAAGCCATACAATTCAAGAAATGGCAGCCCGGCAGCAGGACAGCGCTCATAGAAATAGCACTGGTTTTATCTATTTTAATTTATTGTTTTTTATTTGTATCACTTAATAGTACCACTGTCTTAATTTGGACTTTTGTTTTTCTAACTATCCTTATCGCCAATCTCAAGTTGCTTCATTTTAGCGCCAATAAAATAGAAAAATGGAGAAAAAAATTATTGTAAGGATACAAATGAAACCAATAGAGAAATATCTTACAGCTCAGACTGAAAAATATAATTTTGGGCAGACAAATATAAGATTGAATGAAATTACCAAGATATGAAATAGAGGCAGAAGATTCGTTAGAAGTATTTGCGTTTGTAAGTGAAGGCCCCAAAGGAAGTATTCAAAAACTTATTAAGTTTAGTGAGACTTCTTTGAAAGGCTTTTACAACCTTGCTTTTGGCGATAAAGATTTATTAACGGGCGAGATGGATGATAAAGTAGTCTCAAAAAATGGAGACAGTGAAAAAGTTTTGGCAACAATTGTTTCAGCAGTTTATGCTTTTACGGACAGAAAAAAGGAAGCATGGGTTTATGCAACGGGAAGTACACCGGCAAGAACGCGGCTTTATAGAATGGGGATTACAAAATACATAGATGAAGTAAAGCAAGACTTTGATGTATATGGGCTTTTAAATGGAGAGTGGGAAAATTTTGAAAAAGATAATGACTACACAGCATTTGTTGTAAGACGAAATAAATATTAACTTTACAAAAAGTTGGAAAATGAAAACAATACAAGAATTAAACGAAAGTAAAATTCCAATTGTAAGGATTAATAACTCTTTAAAGAAGTATAAGACTATGCCAATTTTCCAGGAGAAAGTTGACAAGGCCAATGAGATGCTTCGTACAACCGGATTACCCAAACCTGCGACAAAAACACGCCACGCCTCAAATAAAACACATCGCTCACGTAGCGCTTCCCACGCCTGACGGGCTGAATGAAGCTGTATTGTTTCCGTGTTTTCCCGGGAGCTTACTTTCTATTTTTTCAGAGGAGATAAAAGAGATAGCACGACAAACAAGGAGACTGATTCATAAAGTGCTTTCCGAAGTTGTCAAAGTTGCTTGAATAAAGAAAAAAAATAAAGGATACGGAACAGGGTCAAAGAAAAAGACCGGACATTTTTGTTGGCTAATGCCAGCCACAAGTCACAAGCAACAGGACACCGAGCTTTAACTATGGCGCCGAACTTCCCGACCTGAAAACCTGCAGCAAGGAACGGGAAAATTGTTCCGCCATTTCAAAGTAAAATCCGTTAAAGATTTATCCAATCCGGATTTGATTAAACTATTAAAATATTCGACAACATATCGTGTGCCGATAGTGAACCAACCCTGACTACCGTCAGGCAGGCTGCCGGTCAGCAGGCAAATGAAAAACGAATATTTTGGATTT
>DASSHD010000033.1:0-2803 GCA_035693085.1 Hanamia sp.
ATAAGGCAGCAAAATAATAACGGGCAAATACATCCCCCATATTACCAAAGGATGAGTTTTTGTGAGATACTCCAGGTATTGATTTTTAAATAACTGCGCCTGGCCTTTGTTATGAATTTTTTCGAATTTCATACTCTTTAATTTCTTTTGCAAAAATAAGCTAAAAGTGTTCCAGTTTTTCATTAAGCTAATCCTGATAATTAGATATTTTTTTATTTTAACCTCAAGTAAAAGTTTTTATACAAATTGTGGAAATTTTGCCTCTCTCTTTCTTAAATATCCCAACATAAAATATGCAATCATTATATTGCTTTTTTTAAAAAAGAGCCTTCTTTTCATCATGCTAAATAATTTATCTTGCAAGCCTAAAAATTGTTATTTCATGAAATTAATTTCTTACCTGAAAGAGGACCATGCACAACTTGCGCTTTTAGTAAATGGATATTTGTTTGATACTGATAATCTGCATCCCAATCTACCCGTTTCCATGACGATGTTTTTAAATTACTGGGAAGATGCTTTTCCAATTGCTCATTCCATTAACCGCACTTTGGAAGAGGGCACCGGCAGATACCGCGCCATAGCGATGGATGAAGCGGAAATCCTTGCCCCGGTTCCCAGTCCTACCAGTTGCCGCGACGGGTATGCATTTAGACAGCATGTGGCTACTGCCAGAAGAAACAGAAAGGTAGAAATGATTCCCGAATTTGATCAATTTCCTGTTTTTTATTTTACAAATCATAACAGTATCACTGGGCCCGGAGAAATAATTTGCATGCCCGATCATTTAAAAAAGCTTGATTTTGAACTTGAAGTGGCTATCGTTATTTGCAAACCGGGAAAAAATATAAAAGCTGCCGAAGCCGATGAGTACATCGGGGGTTATATGATCATGAATGATCTGAGCGCAAGAACTTTGCAGATGGAAGAAATGAAATTAAACCTTGGCCCTGCAAAAGGAAAAGATTTTGCTACCGCAATAGGCCCGTGGCTGGTTACTCCGGATGAACTGGAAGAATTTAAAATTCCTGCAAAAGAAAACCATACCGGCAATTCCTATAATTTGAAAATGAAATGCAGTGTAAACGGCGTGCTGGTAAGCGAAGGAAATTTTGGCGACATGGATTGGACATTTGCAGAAATTATTGAACGTTGCAGTTATGGTGTACAACTATTCCCAGGTGATATAATAGGAAGCGGAACCGTTGGCACCGGCTGTTTCCTTGAATTGAACGGTACCGGAAAATTGAACAATCCTGACTATAAAGAACAATGGCTACAGGAAGGTGATATAATGGAAATGGAAGTAGAAGGACTGGGAAAATTAAAAAATACAATTGCAAAAGATGAAAGTGATTTTTCAATTTTGGAATTGAAAAAAAATAAATAATTATTCTTCTCAGTAAATAAAGGAATAACCATGATTTCTGTTTTTGATTATGTTCAAAACCATCAATTTAAAAAATATAAAAAAGCAGAAGTGCAAAATTTTTAAATCATGCAGTATTTCTTCTGAAAAACCTTTTACTTTTTTTTTACGATTAATGCAAAATAAAAGAGATCCTTAAAAATATCCGGGAATAAGTTTTAACTTATTTCAAAGGATTCATACTTTTCTTACGCATCAAACAGTTGTAATTTCACCAAATGAAATGCATCTTTTTACCTATCCTTTTATTTCCTGTATTGATTTTTTCTCAAAATAATTATTCTTACAAAAACTTAGTAATGGAAGGTGGCGGCGTTCGCGGGCTTGCATATCCCGGAGCATTGAGTGTATTGGAACAAAAAGGGATTCTTCAAAATATTGAAAATGTGGCAGGCTCTTCTGCAGGTGCTATTACAGGCCTGGTGGTCTCTTTGGGATATTCTTCTGCTGAAATTGATTCTATTTTACAGAGCGTAAAAATTGGTGAATTTAATGATGGAAAGTTCTTTTTTGGAAAGATCAGAAGAATTAAAAAAGAATACGGAATGTACAAGGGCGATGCATTTGAAGCATGGCTTACTCATTTAGTCGAATTTAAAACAGGAAATCCAGATCTTACTTTTAATGACTTGCACCAGATGCATTTGGCAGATAATAAATTTAAAGATCTCTATTGCACGGGAACTAATATCACTGAGCAACGTCTTGAAATATTTTCGTGGAAAACAAGACCAAATATGAAATTAAAAACCGCGGTTCATATAAGCAGCAGCATTCCCTTTTATTTTACGCCGGTGGCAATAGATAGTTTGGGAAATGAGGTTCCTATGGACGATACTCTAGCCGGATATGATCTGTATGTTGATGGCGGTATGCTATGTAACTACCCCATTAATATGTTTGATTCCTGTACTACCGGTGGCAATCCATTAACCTGTGAAAATGTAATCTACAATCCCCAAACTCTTGGCCTTAAATTGGAACGCGATGAACAAATTAAAGAATTTGAAAATGGCAAAACAGCAATTGCTCCTTATCATATAAAAACTATGAAACAATATTCATCTGCTGTGATGAACCTGATGATGGAAAGCATTAACCGCAAGTCGCCGGATCTTTCCAACGAAAAAGGGAGAACTATTTACATTAGCTATGGTGATATCTCGGCTAAACCAAGAAGTGTTTCCTCAAAAGAAAGAAAAATTCTTTACGATAATGGAGAGGAAGCTGCCAACGATTTTTTCAATAATTTCACTACAAAGAATTAAGGGGATCGCTTTTACTATCTCCATTCCAATAAGTTACCTTTGCAAAAATTTATTTATTTGCAGGCTTAAAACTGCAAAATATTATTGATCTATATGAATATTCAAC
>DASSHD010000034.1:0-2293 GCA_035693085.1 Hanamia sp.
CAATACCTTGCCTTTTGAACAAAGCACCTTCAGGCGGTTTGTACACTCCTGCTGAAAGGCGTGTACGGCAGGCCGACTGCCATCATTTATACAATTATGAATCAGGATTTCACTATCCTAATTCTCGTGACACACTCTGCCGAAACATGCAGCACAGTTCATTGTTAGGGCGCCTGCCAGGCTTGTATAAATGACCGTGTTAGCTACGGTTTTGATTATCCGTTATTTTCTTGTCCACCAAAATAGTTGAAAGAAGTAAGATAGCCCAAGTTACATCTACAATGTTCCATATCGTTCTACCAAGAGCGATTTTTATAAACGGATTTATTAATAAGGCCGATAGAACCCAAATAATAAAAAGTGTTTTGTCTTTCTTTTCACCGTCAATATAGGCAAACCATACAAAAGAAACCATACCTAAAAACCTTACAAGTTGAAAATAACCATAAGCCATTTTAAAGAGACATGCAATAAATAGAATTGCCAAGATAATTTTAGTAATTGTTTTATATGTTATTTTCATCACACCCCATCGTATTTAGATAGAACTTAACCAATCATTGACGAACGAGATAAATTTATAATCCATAAGCTTTGGATAAAAACAGAATACTAAATATGCGGCTATTGAAATAAGGATGTAAGCTCCTGCATATTTTCTTATTCTTATTCTTTTATTCTGAGAATTTTCTATTTCCTGTTCTTTCGATGAAAGGTAGCTCATTGGTGCCGAAACCGCTATGAAACCAGTAGCATAATAAATCCAGTTGTGTGTTACCTGTGGTGCGTCAATAAAGTAAAAAACAGTAAATGCACAGAAGGATGCCCATAATACCCAAAAATAGACTTGAAGCGAAATTGATATTAAAATTTTCGGAATCATTATTATAAACGTTCCAGCACTTCCAAGTCCTAATTTTCCCGTTCCTTTTATAATAACCATAGATAAAAACATTGTCAAGACAACTAGTAAGCTATAAATAATTGTAACAACGAAATCGCCAATACCTAAATACAAAATTATTTTCCAATAGGATCTATTATCGCTTTGCCTTTTTCCTAATAAGAATTCGTTATCGTTTAAAATATCTTGATGAAGTTTTACAAAATTCCACCACACAGTCATCAAGGAATCTATTTTTTTACTTGTTTCTATTTCTGAACCAATCCAATTTTTTAATTTACTATTCATTAAAGTGTCGTCAATTTGCTTGCTCGTCAATGAATCTCCACCTGCTACAATTAATTTTTTTTTGAGCTCATCTAAATTTATGCTGTCCGAAAGTTTCATGAAGCCATTTACATTATTCTTTATTTTATTTAATTGTTCCTCCTGTAAGGTTAGCCAAAGCTTATTAGCTTCCAGATACACATCTTTAAACATATGTTTCATTTCAGGATTTATATAATTTAGATAATCGTTTGAAACACTGTCGCCTTCATCAATACCCGATTTTAATTGATTTAATAATTCGGCAAATATTGTAAACTGCTTTTCATATTCTGGTGTTTCATTTGATTTGTTTTGGACAAATTTTACTTCTTCATCATTCATTTTCTTATTAACATCTACTAAGGCTTTGATAGAGCTTTCAAGAGCTTTCTTATTCCCAACAAAATCAATTTTTGGAGTTGCGGTATTACTAGAACATGATGAAAGGATAATTGTTAAAATAGCAAATGAACCCAATATATATTTTTTCATTGTAGAAAGTTTTGCGCTTAGAATAAATCATAGCTTACGTTCAGGGATGCCAAGGAATGATATATTCTTTAGCCCGGACATCCTTTAGAATTACCAAAAATGAAATTAAGATAAAAAGTTGGGTAAAGAAATTTCAGCCAGAGCTACTGATTAAAGTATTATCCCGATAGCAATCGGAACTGATGAAATACAATCAGCCACTATTGCCGAATCCCAGCTATTCTTAGAAAGTTTGAAACTAAAAAGAAGTGCCATCCTGAGTTTCCCGAAAAAACGGGACAGGTGTAATTCAGGATAGAATATTTTTAAAAACAAAAATCTTAGTTATTTGTTGGTTTACTATGAGGTTTTAATTTTCATTTGTGCATTACCATTATGAATAATAAAGAAGTGAATCCTAATGCCTTCAATAGGGCTGGAACTTCCATACCTATTTGCGGATAAGTTAAATAAATTTGCGGATAAGTTAAATAAAACAGGCAGCACAATTTTAAATTGGTTTCCGCTAATCCTCAAATTTTAATATTATTAGAAAGTTTCTTTAAAAGATTTTTACCATACTCTGCCCTGTCTTCACTTTTTTGCTCA
>DASSHD010000035.1:0-2264 GCA_035693085.1 Hanamia sp.
AGAATTCTCCTGAATTTTAAATTATTTTTTTACGGTAGCAGCGCTGTTTTCCACCCACGTTTTAAGTTCAGGGCATGACTGATAATTCTTATCAATATTTACATAGAAGGTTGGGATCTTTTTATTAAACCAGGCTTCCAGAACATCGTTCTTTTTTTCTTCCAACACCTTTTGTGATAATATATTATAATCATCTTTAAGGTTTTCTCTGTGAGGTGCTGATTTACTTTTTATGATAACTATCCTTACTGCTTTTTTCTGTGCGGAGGGATCGTAAAATTCAGTTGGTTGTGAATATTCACCTACTTTTAAATTTTTAAGCATCAGCACAAGGTCTTTATCCTGAAGCTCGTCAATGGATAAAAAAGTACTTCCATCAGGGCCTGACATAAGGCCACCTGTAAATTTGCTGTTGTCGTCTTCACTATATTTTTGTACGGCTTCTCCAAAGGTGAGGGCTCCTTTATCCAATTGGGTTCTTATAGAATCTAATTTTTCTTTTGCTTTATTTATTTCTATCGAACTTACCTGTGGAATTTTTAAAATGTGCCTGATCGTTGCATCATCTCCACGACGGCTAACCATTTGAATAATGTGATATCCGAATTTTGTCTTAAAGACATTGGATATCTGTCCGTCTTTTAGGCTAAAAGCCTTTGACAGGAATATAGGATCCCATTGTTTTTCATTCCGGTTTATTTCGTATTGTCCTCCATTATTTTTACTTCCCGGGTCATCAGTATATTGAGAGGCCAGTTCTGCAAATGTTCTGCTGCCGTTTTCCACTTCCTTTTTATATTGGTTTAATTGGTCAATGGCATATTGATCCAGGTCGCGGGTAGGTTTTGGATATATTACTATTTGCCCTATTTCAAGTCGGGATTCAATAAAATGAAGACTATCCTTAGGTATTTTAGCATAATAAGCTTCTACTTCTTTTGGCGTAATTCTTACATCTCCTACAATTTTATCTCTTTCTCCCTGCGCTAATTTTTGTTCACGAAATACCGGCCTGAATTCTTCTTTTAGCTGAAAAACCGTTTTACCGGCCACTTGCTCCAGAATTTCTTTAGATCCGTATTGGTTAATAAAATAACGGATTTTATTATCAATTTCTGCCTCCACATCTTCATCAGAAACAGGTATGGAATCCCTTTCTGCCTGTAGCACCAGGGCTTTCATTGCAAGAGCCTGTTGCAGAAGAAGGCAACTTGCATTGGCCGGAATATCTACTCCCTGCCGCTGCATATCATGTATGCTATTATCAATATCACTTTTAAGAATTATTTTATCACCTACAGTTGCAATTATTTTATCTGCCACTACTTTTTTTACTTGTGCAAATAACGTAAAAGAGAATGTGAGAAAACAAAGAAATAATAAACCTTTTTTCATCAGAAATTTTTGAAATTGAAATTGCAGAAACTGCTTTCAACCATATTTTATAATGTTCAAAAATACGCCCGTATATTGTGAGTTATTTTTTTGGAAAGTTAAAAGTTGGCAGGCTTTTGTTAAAGAAATGGGTATTTAATAGATTTATAAAGTCCTTTTTACTTCTATTTCTTCAAATGCTTCTATCATATCTCCTTGTTTGAGATCATTATAATTTTTAATAATCATACCACATTCCATGTTATTTGTGACTTCTTTTACGTCATCTTTAAAACGTTTTAAGCTGCCCAGTTCCCCGGTATGGATAATGATGCCATCTCTTACCAAACGAATCCTGTTATTCCGGGCTATTTTTCCCTCCACTACCATGCAACCTGCTACAGTAGCTTTATCGAATTTGTAAGTTTCTTTTATTTCTGCAATGCCCAAGACTTTTTCCTGTATCTTAGGTTCCAGCATTCCTTCCATTGCGCTTTTCACTTCGTCAATAGCGTCATAAATAATCGAGTATGTTTTTATTTCCACTCCTTCGTGTTCTGCAATTTTTGATGCCTGCAATGACGGACGCACATTAAACCCGATAATAACAGCATCGGACGCAGTAGCCAACATTACGTCAGTTTCTGTAATTTGTCCTACACCCTGGTGTACCACACTTACAGCAATTTCTTCTGTACTTAATTTCTGCAGGGAATCACTTAATGCTTCTACCGATCCATCCACATCCGCACGAATGAGCAGATTCAATTGTTTGAAATTACCCAATGCCAGCCTGCGACCAATTTCATCAAGTGTAATATGTTTTTTAGCTCTTATACCTTGTTCTCGTAAGATTTGCGCCCTCCTGTTTGCTGTATCTTTCGCTTCAG
>DASSHD010000036.1:0-7304 GCA_035693085.1 Hanamia sp.
CTGTGTCGCCATTTACCTGGTACTCCATCATATCATCCTTGCTGATATAAGAAACTCCTTTAGCCAAACCATCCTTACCCACAATTACTTCACGCACCATTGCGTTCGGAATCACTTTGAGATTACCGGTCTTAATTGCCGGAATTACTAAGCAGGATGAAGAAGAAAAATCTCCATACACTTTACAACTTCTGTTGCATTGCCCGCAAAAAAAACATACACCTCTGTCTTTGTTTCCCGGCAGGGCATCAGTAAGAACGGAGCCTCGTCCCGGAATCACTTTCACGCCGGCTTTTTTTGCTCCCTGCATTATAAACAATTCATTGAGCCGCGGTTTCGGTGGTGGAAGAAAAATACCATCAGGATCATTCTCTAATCCTTCAGCTGT
The DNA here is from genome assembly GCA_035693085.1 of Hanamia sp. GTDB lineage: Bacteria > Bacteroidota > Bacteroidia > Chitinophagales > Chitinophagaceae > Ginsengibacter. The sequence goes on from DASSHD010000036.1 coordinate 389, forward strand.
ACCATATACTCCAATTAAGCGATCCACTTTATCGTAATAAGGCTTCACCTCATCATAACTGATTGGCCAGTCATCTGTAGCGCCATCAAAAGATTTTCCTTTGAAGTCGTGCGGCCCCATCCGAAGCGATATTCTTCCCCAATGATTGGTGCGTCCACCTAACATGTGCGATCGAAACCAGGTAAATTCAGTATCGTCTTTTAAGGTATAAGGTTCTCCTTCTATTTGCCAGCCGCCATAAGCCGCATCGAAATCACCAAAAGCCCGTGTGGTATTAGCGCCACGTCGTGGAGATTGCCATGGCCACAAAAGTTGTTTTGAATCTTTAGCAGGATCAAAGTAAGGACCAGCCTCCAGCATTAATACTTTGACTCCGGCCTTTGCCAATACATAGCCAGCCATTCCTCCGCCTGCACCGGAACCAACAATAATCACATCATATTTTTCCGTTGATTTCTTAATTTGTATATCGCCCATATTTAAAATCTTTTTTAATGAGATTCAAAAAATTGAAGAATTATTTTTGTTTTCATGAATTTGTAATAATCGAATAAATGCAACTCATTTATTGTGCAGGATTAAGATTGTAACATTCGTTGTTTAAATCCACTTGTTATTTCAAATACAACAGACGTCACTTTCGTTATTACTATTTGCTCAGTACAAACGTATTGTACTTAAAAGAGAAAATTGTTGTCAATATCATCCAATTATTATACGATCTTATCTAAAATGGTTACGAGTATCTAAATCAAAAACGGATATCAGTTTCATTTTTAAATACCTCTATCGTCCCTGTCATTCCTTTCAGAAACTTATTAAAATCTTCTTTACCCAAAAAAAAATTAGTCTGCCGTGCCCATCCTCATTAAGTTTTTTCTGCTTTCCGTGATGGCTAAATAATATAACGTGAAGCCTAAACGATCCTATTTGAAAAGAAAATTGCATTTTAATTTAAGTAGTAAAAATTAAAAAATAGAAAAAATGGTCTGTATCGCAACCGGTAGCCAACAGAGGTTATGTAAAATTTTATACTGATCTTGCGCGACAAATAAATTTGTGCGCTGACATGAATATCTTCTAGGCCGGCTCCTGAAGAGGGTTATAAAAGATTTATATTAATGGAACAATAAAAACCATCACTAAATATTTTATAAAAATGAAAATTTATAAAACCAAACCAGGAATCTTAATTGAAAAAGAAAATAAATTTTATTTGTCGAAAGAAGATTGGGATTCGTTTATCAATGATGATCATCTTTTTCAGAAAATTGAAGCCTTTATCAAATCAACAAACGCAATTGAAGACGGGAATAAAATTATTGAAGGAGAAATATTAGCGCCCATCGGCAGCCAGGAGCTTTGGGCTTGTGGTGTTACATACCTGCGCAGCAAACAGGGAAGACAGGAAGAAAGTAAAGGTGCAGGAGGAGGCGATTTTTATGCAAGGGTTTATGAAGCGGAACGGCCGGAAGTATTTTTTAAATCAACCCCGCATCGAGTAGTAGGCTCCAATGCTAATGTCCGCATCCGGAAAGATTCTACGTGGGATGTGCCGGAACCCGAATTAACTCTGGTGGTTACTTCATCCCGAAAAATAGTTGGCTACACCATCGGCAATGATATGAGCAGCCGAAGCATTGAAGGCGAAAATCCATTATATCTGCCACAGGCAAAATCGTATGATGGATGTGCATCATTAGGCCCTTGTATTTTTGTAACAGATCAGCCACTTGATAATGATACAAAAATCTATCTTGAAATTAATAGAAAAAATGTAACAATTTTTGAAGGAAATATTGGCATCAATCAAATGAAAAGGACACCTGAAGAATTAGTATCATTCGTTTTTCGAGAATGTTCTTTTCCAAACGGATGCCTCATTATGACTGGTACAGGTATTGTGCCAGGGAATGATTTTACATTACAATCGGGGGATGAAATAAAAATTTCTATTGATAATATTGGAACCTTGATAAATGTGGTGAAATAAGTAAAAAAAATTCTGTATCGCAATGATTGCATGTTTTCTTATATCTGCTTAACAAATAGAAAACAGTGTTTTTTGTTTCCTGCCCGAATTGACCTGGTCAGGCGGGGTTTACTATAAATAATCCATCTTAGCTTTTTCCTTTTACCGCTACCAGGTATTTAATAATTATTTTAGCAGCCGAATCTGTAACAGGCGCCCCAAAAGTTTTTTGCATTTTTGTTACGATAGCCGTCCAGGTTTTTTCATTGAAGTCCGGCTGATTCTGAATATAGCGGGGAGAGTGGCAAATACCGCAATTTGCCATAAAGGTTTGATACCCTGATACCTCCGGTAAGTTTGTGGTAACATGTTTAAGATCTGGTGCTATTGCTGCTGTAACAGGCAGTTCCGTTTTTCTGGCAGATTCACTACACGAAGCAGCCAAACAAGCGCAAAGAAAAAACAAAAAGCTAATTTTTATTCTGATGTTCTTCATGCTATTCTGCTTTTAATTGTAAAATTTCAATTTCGTTACGCATATACCCACTGTGATTCCATTGGTGCATTGGCTGCGTTTCTCCCTTTACGTTGGTGGCTTTTACGTACAGATAGTAATTTCCCTTTTGTGAAGGAGTAAAACTATAATGCCAACGCCGCCAGGAATATTTCCCCAAATCCGGGCCCAGTTTCGCGGGTAGCCAGGTTCTTCCACTATCTGCAGACAACTCTACTTTTGTGATGCCATACCCTCCGTCAAAGGCAAGCCCCTGTATGTCTGTTTGTTGCCCTGCTTTAATAGTCTCGTTAGGTTCGGGCGAAACAAAAATAGAACGCACATTCATGATGCTAATAGGCTCTAAATTGGTAGCGATTGAATCAGGCGTTTCATTAGCATTCGGTACTCCTTTAGGAACCAGGTATGCCTTCCTCATCCAAAACCCTTCAAAAGGCTTTGTATTTACCTGTATGTTACTCAACATACCCACCCAGTAAGTGGCGTACCACCCGGGTACTACCAATTTCAACGGATAACCATTTAATAATGGCAGCGGTTCACCATTCATTTCATAAGCAACCATAACTTCGCCGTCATTGGCATGATCGTAGGTTAATGATTTTTCAAAGTCGGCTATGGTTGGCATTGGCGGTACATCCAGGCCATTAAAGCTTACATCTTTTGAACCCTTTTTTGCACCGGCGTACGCCAAAATATCTTTCAGTTTCACACCCGTCCATTTCGCATTTCCCATAGCCCCGTTTTTCCATTGTCCTCCCGGAACACGTGGGTCAAAAAAACTCCTGGAATTACCGGAGCACTGGCATAAAGCCGTAATAGTAAAAGGAGTAAATTTTGTTTTAAGGTCATTTAAAGATAAAGCAATCTCCTTCGTAACGTTTCCGCCTACACGCAAACGAAAAGTATCGGCATCAACAGCGCCGGGCAGACCTGAGAGATGCCAACGCACAAAAAACACTTTATTGGGTGTATAATCCTGAAGGAAATATTTCAAAGGCGTTTCCAGGTTGGGTGGCCGGTCTGCGAGTAACAACATGCTGTCTTTCCCTTCTGGTTTTACCCATCCATCTTCTGAAGTGTCAACATTACTAACCGCTGGTGATGTGGAGTGTGTAGTACACGAAAAAGATACAACCGAAAATAAAATTAAGATTGGAAGATTTTTCATTTTGACATAACTTTTTCTAATTACAAAAATGAGAACACGAACAAAGATAAAGTTTATGTTTACTATGCGTGTAACTAAAAATTCTGTTTAAAAAATTATTTAAAAAATACTCAGGGCCAAAGATCATTCTAAAAATACAGCAAACAAATAACCCAAAATCACTGAATAATTTTTATTCCATATTATAAACGAGTCAATCGGGATCTGCTCATGATTATCTTATTTTTGCAACATAAAAAGACCGCATGCATATTACACCAGATAACAGGCTAAAGAAATTGATTATCATCGGCGACAGGTTACTTATAAAGCCACGCCGTCCGGATGAAAGAACTTCCAGTGGCCTTTACCTTCCACCTGGCGTACAGGAAAAAGAAAAAGTGCAACAGGGTTATGTTATCAAAACAGGGCCCGGTTACGCTATTCCCATACCTGTTGAAGACGAGTCGTGGAAAGGAGAAGAAGAAAAAATAAATTATGTACCGCTGCAGGCTAAAGAAGGCGATTTGGCAATATTCCTGGTGAGCGCTGCCACCGAAGTAATGTATGAAGGCGATAAATATTTTATTGTCCCGCAAAGCGCTATCCTTATGCTGGAAAGGGAGGAGGATCTATAGCGATTACAATTCAGAGTTGGATTTATTCACTTCATTATAAATTTAGCTTTGGCTATTATCCAAATCATCTGCTTTTTTAAACCAACTAATGAATAGAAATATGCTTTATTTATTCTTTCACTGTAAATAAAGATCCGAACAACCTTGAACGTTATAGTGGGCTAAATATTTTCAAAAGGATATTTTAATCCGATCTGTTTGCGAATCTCTGTCATTGTTTCCTGGATTTCATTGCTTCTCGAATGAGGAATAACAGGGCTTTCAATATTACCGGCCATTATCATATCGTTGGCGTGTTGCATTTCAAAAATAAATCCACGTGAGGTACGATCGTCTTCATAAGCTTCCTGGAGATTAAATTCTTTATCAAATAACCTGGCAGTGCTGGCTTTCCAGAAATTTGGTATTTCAATATATCCTTCCTCACCATAAAGCTTTACTGTATTAGACATGCGGGTAATTATGGAGGTAAATAAAGCAGCAGTAACATCTCCATATTGAAAGATCATTCCCAAGCGTTCATCAACTCCTGTGTTTGTCATAGCGCCTGACGTCACGATTTTATCAGGCGCTTGGCTAATAAAATAATATGCAAGCGCTATCGCATAAACTCCCAGATCAAGCAGGGAGCCACCGCCAAGATCCGGATTGTAAATACGTCCCTCCATTTTTTTTTCTAAAGGAAATGCAAAATCAATCTGCATAACTTTTAATTTCCCGATCCTTCCTTCGTCCAGCCATTGCTTTGCTTTTTGTGTAGCAGGTAAAAAATAAGTCCACATCGCTTCCATCAGGAAAACATTTTTTGTTTTTGATACAGACATCAGTTTTTTAAATTCAGCATCATTAACCGTAATTGGTTTTTCACATAGAACCGCTTTACCGCTTTGCAAACATTTCAGCGCCTGTCCAAAATGAAAATTATTAGTTGTAGCAATATACACAGCATCAATTTCGACATCGTTATATAATTCATCATGACTTAACGCTTTTGGAATATTATACTCTTTCGCAAAATTTCCTGCTCTTTCCTGATCACTTGATGCAACAGCCACCAGTTCTGCATTCTGCATTAACGGAAAATCTTTTACAAAGGCGTTAGCAATCCTTCCGGCTCCTAAAATTGACCAACGGATTTTATTTTTTGTATTCATATTTATTTGTGCTGTATAATTTAAAGTGGACAATTTAATACATAAGTTTTTAAACACGCAAATCTCAATAATACTTTTGGGTACGCTAAAGGTTCTTAAAAATATAAGGAAATAGAAATCTTCCTTATTTCTTTGTTTACTCTAATCAATTCCTATTTACCTTCAATAAAAAATTTGTCAGTCATGTTACGACGTTTTATTTCTCTGGTTTTCTTCATTCCAACTGTTTGTTTTTGTCAGCAAAAACCTGATTCTTTAACAATAGAAAAGATTATGAGTGATCCTAAGTGGATCGGCACCTCTCCTTCAAACCCTTTCTGGAGCGCTGATGGAGCGAAATTATTTTTTGACTGGAATCCTGAAAAAGCGCTATCGGATTCATTATATTATATTACCATCAGAAATAGAATTCCTGAAAAAGCAAGTGTTGAGCAGAAACAAAGTGTGGTTTCTGCAAACAGTGTTACTTATAATTTAAAAAGGACTGCTTATGTTTATCAAAAAGATGGAGATATTTATTACAAAGAAATAAAATCAGATAAAACACATCGCGTCACTCAAACCGAAGAAACAGAATACAATCCTCAATTTTCTTTTGGCGAAAAAGAAATTGTTTATAATCATAATCAAAATTTATTTTCCTGGGATATCAAAACAGGAGAAACAAAACAGCTCACCAATTTTATAAATGAAGAAAATAAAAAGAAGGAAGAAAAACTTTCTCCGGAAGATCAATGGTTAAAGAAAGAGCAAATACAATACATGCAGGTTTTACGGGAAAGAAAAGATAAAGAGCATCTTGCAAAAGTCTATGACAGTATCCATGCACCAAAAGAATTGAGAAAAATAAATATTGGTGATAAAAGAATTCAGAATATTTCTATCAGTCCCGGTGGAAGATTTATCAGTTATACGTTGTACCAATCGCCTGGAAAAAGAAAGTCAACAATAGTTCCCAATTACATTACGGAATCCGGTTACACTACTGATATTACGGGGCGCCAAAAAGTAGGGGAGCCTGAAGGACAGTATCAGTTCTTTATCTACGACAGGCAGATGGATAGTGTGTTTGAAGTAAAAATTGATTCAATAGAATGCATAAAGGACATACCTGAATTCATGAAAGATTATCCGACAGAACTCGCCAAAAGAAAAAAAGAAAACGCTCTGCGAAATGTTTACTTTGCTTCTGCGAAATGGTCGCCAAAAGGAACTAATCTTTTGCTCGATATTCGTGCCCAGGATCATAAGGATCGATGGCTCATGCTATGGGACTCAGCCACAAAAAAATTAAAATTATTGGATCGCCAGTATGACAGCGCATGGATTGGCGGTCCCGGAATGTGGAATACCGGATGGATCAATGAAAATGAGTATTGGTATCAATCTGAAGTGACCGGGTTTTCTCACTTGTATTCAGTGAATGTAAGCACAGGAAAGAAGAAGGCTTACACTTCAGGAAAGTATGAAGTTTTAGACGCGCAACTT
>DASSHD010000037.1:0-6046 GCA_035693085.1 Hanamia sp.
ATATCCAAAGTTGGTATTATCCCTGGCTGAAATATAATAATAAAGAATTCCAGGAAACAACTGATTTTGTTGACACCGGTTATTTTAAAGTGTTCCAATTTCCTTTTAAATATGGTAATCCGGCTACTGCTTTAAGAGATAAGTTTTCAATAGTTCTATCAGACGAAATTGCGCAAAAGTTTTTTGTCAACATAAACCCTGTTGGCAAAATTATCACGGCAGATGACACCATGCAACTTACCGTTACCGGCGTTCTGAAACATATACCAACAAACTGTACCATAGGCCCGAAAATATTATTACCCACGGCAATACTTGAATCGAATCCTGATTTTAAACAAGGTGCTGATTGGTACAACACGTTTGCTTCAAACTATCTGAGATTACAAAAAAACAGTGATCCGAAAAAACTTGACGCTCAAATTGCTTCAATTGTAAAATTAAATTATGCGCCGGATCAAAAGGACAACAAAGTTTTTGCTGTTCCCTTTAGTAAAATATTGCAGGAACAATCCAGCTTAATAGGAGTTATCATTAAAGGTGCCATAGGAGCCGGTGTATTTATTTTATTAATTATACTGGTAAACCTCATCAATCTGAATACTGCGGGTATGTATGCCCGTAGTAAAGAAGTGGCGGTGAGACAAATGATTGGCGGTAGCAAAAAGAATATTATCACCCAATTCTGCATCGAAAACGGATTGGTAGTATTTATTTCTGTGTTGTTTGCATTGCTTATTTTTTCACTGCTTCTTTTGCCACAAATAAATGATATGGTGAAAGATAAATATGGCGAAATAGAAACCGGTATTACAAAAGACTACCCGCTCATCATTGTTTTTGGAATCATTGGAATTTTATTTACGATAATAGCTGCCAGCCTGCCCGCGCTAAAACTGGCAACAGTAAAAGTAACCGATGCCGTAAAAGGAAAAATCACTTCGAATAATTATAAGGGAAGCACTGTTCGCAATATTTTCATTACTATTCAATTTGTATTAGCAATTACGCTTATTGGCGTTGCTATTATTTTTAACAGGCAGATGAGCTACATGAAATCTTCATCGCTTGGTTTTAATAAAGACAATGTAGCGGTTGTAAATTTAGATCTCGCTTTTCGCGATCAAAAGTCAGCAGATGTACGATTTGAAAGTATTTTAAATAATCTTAAAAATAATCCTCACGTAAAATCGGTATCTACCAACGGCGTTGTGCCTACTGCTTACCAACGGAATTATAATATTTTTTTTGATCCTTCAACAAGTAAGGAAGTTAGTTTGCGCCAGGAACCTGCAGATGCAGGTTATGTACCCACTTATAAAATACCGATAATCCAGGGTAAAAATTTTAATGATAAACTTGCGGCTTCAGAAAAAAATGCAGTGCTCATTAACCGCTCTGCAATGGACGCTTTTGGATGGAAAAATGCAGTGGGCAAACAAATAAAAGACAAAGGGGAAAATCCCACAATATATACAGTTATTGGCGTAATGGAAAATTTTCATTACCAGGATTTGCAAAATCATATTGAGCCATTGGTGCAATGGTATAGAGGAAAACCCAACCTCGATAATCGTTATCTCAGCATAAGGGTTGATCCCGGTTATATGAAACCAGTTATGAATCAATTGGAACAGGAGTTTAAAACCATGCCAAGCCGCAGGGATTTCAGTTACGAATTAATGAGCAACAAGGTTGACCAACAATATGCTTTACTTGACAACATACTAAAAGTAACTAACTACATTGCGCTCTTAACCATTTTGATTGCCGCTATGGGAATGTTTGGGTTAATATCATTATTTGCTAAACAAAGAGTAAAAGAAATTGGTATCCGGAAAGTACTGGGCGCAAGCGTTACAGGCATCGTAAAATTATTATCGAAAGATTTTTTATTGCTCGTTGGCATAGCTATTATTATTGCTTCGCCATTGGCATGGTATATCATGAATAACTGGTTGCAGGATTTTGCATACAGAATAAATATTAGCTGGTGGATGTTTTTATTATCCGGTTGTATTGCTATTTTAATTGCTATAGTAACAGTAAGTATTCAGGCGATAAAGGCAGCGGTGGCCAATCCGGTTGAGAGTTTGAGAACAGAGTAATTAGCTAATTCGATAATGTGCCAATTAGCAAATGACAAAATGAAAATTCATGCTATTTGCCTGCCTACCGGCAAGGTAGGTCTGTTTACTGTTAAAGAGTGAATAATCAATATTGACGAATTAGAAATCCCAAAATCATTTAATCTTAAAAATCCTGGCTCAGACAAATGATTCACTTTTATTTCATACTATCAGGGTCAAAATTCTTTCCGGGATCCAATTCTATCGTTTCAGGAATCAGGTAAATGCTGGCGCCGTCAAGCATTTTGCTAATTTCCTTTCTATAAGGTTCTGCATCCTCTTTGGTTTTAAAGTTGCCGAATTTGATCCTAAGATAGGGATTTGAATACCACATATACAGCTTTTGCTCAGGGAATTTTTGGAGTAATTCTGCACGTACTTTAAATGCATAATTCTTATCACTGGTATTTAAAACCATGAGCCTGAAACCTTGTGTGGATCTTGCCTGCTGCTTCAACAAGGCTGTATTAAGTTCTGATTCTTTTTGCCCTAATACATCAATGCGGTAATCTTTAAAAACTACTACCTTATCTTTAGTCAGAGAATCTGTACTTTGGCCAAAAGAATAATCAGACAAGAATATTAAGCTTAAAAAAAATAATTGTTTCATAGTATATTTCAATCTTTAAAAATCAGGTATAAGCTTTCAGTTTTGAGCTTTCTTCTACTATATCCACACTCGCACTGCAGCCAAGCCTGTTAGCGCCGGCATTGATCAATTCTTTTGCAAAAGAATAGGACCGGATTCCACCGCTTGCCTTAATTTTTACCTGGTCGGCAAGGTGCGCTCTTATCAATTTTACATCATGGATAGAAGCGCCTTTTTCTGCAAACCCCGTAGAAGTTTTTACATAACTTACGCCCGCAGCGCCATAAATATCGCAGCATTTTATAATCTCATCATCTGTAAGAATACCGCTTTCAATAATTACTTTGATCACTTTATTCTTATTGCTTACAATGGGCATCACGGTATTGATCTCATTGGCTATAAAAGTCCAGTCAGCATTTTTAATTGCCGAAATATTTGCCACCATATCCAGTTCATCAGCGCCATCCACTATCGCCAACACTATTTCTGCGACCTTTGCCTCAATAGCGCTATATCCAAAAGGAAATCCAATTACAGTAGCCGTCTTTATCTCTGAATTGCTTAAAATCTCTTTTGCTTTTTTTACATACAAAGGGGGAACACAAACCGCCGCAAACCTATATTCAAGGGCTTCTTTACACAATTTTTCAATATCCGAAACAGTAGTAGTTTGCTTTAAAAAAGTATGCTCTATATAAGGGGCTATATTCATTTTCACATTATTTTTAAAAAAATGAAGATAAGAATTTAAGTGATTTATATCTCTATACCTTCTAAAAAATTAACGTGGTGCATAATAAATTTCTTTTCGATGTATTGCGGAAACCTAAAATATTTTTGATTATGGCAGAAATATCGAAATATTCGTAATCTTGTTTTTTGTAAATTCAGGAAATGACTTTTTAAAGAGAAGGATTTTAAAAAAACAGAAATCAGTTTATTTTGTTCGTTTACTGCTTATATGGATCTTAGGATTTCATCCATTTCCAATTTAGTACAAATGTTAAAAAGAATTCGTGAAAATTAGTGTAATTCGTGGCTCAATTCACCATCCACATTTTTTCTCCCTTTCTCACGTATTTTTGCAAAATGATAGCGATAGATGATATCCTGGTCAGTGATGAAATTGTGGAAGAACAATTTGTGTGCGACCTGGAAAAGTGCAAAGGAGGTTGTTGCGTAGAAGGAGATGCGGGTGCACCATTAGAAAATTCTGAATTAAAAGAATTGAATGCTGCATATAATGCTGTGCTGCCATACCTTTCAAAAGAATCCCAAATCATATTGGAAACCGAAGGAAAATATGTTTATGACAAAGAATTCGGATGGGTAACACCCACATTGAGTAACGGAATTTGTGCTTATGGATTTGTTGATAAAAATGGAATTGTAAAATGCGGAATTGAACAGGCTTATAACGATAGAAAAATAAGCTGGAAAAAACCCATCAGTTGCCACCTGTTTCCAGTAAGAATAAAGAAAACAAAAAACGGAGATTTAGTAAATTATGAACCCCGCGAAGACCTGTGCAAAGCTGCCTGCATCCTCGGAAAAAAATTAAAAATACCTGTTTATCAATTTTTAAAAGAGCCCCTTACCCGTAAATATGGAAACGCTTTTTACGAGGCGCTTGCTGCAACAGCAAAACATTTAGAAACACAACTATAAATTATTTTCGATCAAAACATACTATGAATAAAATCTCCGTTTCACTTCTTTCTATATTTCTTTTCTCATTGGGATCCTGCACTGTAAACAGAGCCAAAATTAATAACAATCTAAAAAAGTATTTTGATTCTTCAAACGTAGATGGCTGTTTTTCATTTTTGAATAATCAATTGGGTGACGTTACAGTTTATAACATGAAATTGGATACAGAGCGGCTTTCGACAGGAGGTTCTTTTAAAATACTCAATTCATTGATTGGGATACAAGCAAATAAAATAGCCAATGAAAATTCAATATTAAAAACGGATAGCACTCAAAATGGAAATCTAACATTTAAAGAGGCTTTTAATAATTCTTCCATCTCCTTTTTCCAGGCTTTGGCACGACTAATCGGAAAAGATACCATGAAGTTCTGGATTGATTCCGTGCACTATGGGAATAAGGATATCAGTGGACCTGTGGATTCTTTTTGGCTTAATAATCATTTAAAAATTTCTCCCGATGAACAATTAGGCCTTATGAGTAAATTATACTTTGAGCAGTTACCTTTTCCCAAATATGCCCAGCAAATGGTGGAGGATCAAATGTTGCAGGAAGATAATACACTTTATCAACTAAGTTATGCTACCGGTACAGGTATTGATGAAAAAAATAATTCTTTTGGTTGGGTAACAGGATGGATAGTAGAGAACCGGCATGTTTATTTCTTTGTTACTTATGTAAAATCACCTCAGAACAATATAGATATGAAGGCAACAGGCATTCATATTTCTAAATCCATTTTAAAAGAAATGGGATTTTTTAAAGGAGAAAAGTGAGGGAGAAGAAGCAAAGAAACAAAAGGCAAAAGGCAAAGAGCAAAAAACAAGAAACAAAAAGCAAGATACAATTCTCAATGCTCAATATTCAATGCTCAAATTTGAAAGCCATACATAAACAACAATTTAACATTGAACAATGAAGCAATTAATGATTCGTTTTTAATTTAGCAAAAATAGAAATGCTCCATTTTCAATACATAGAATATTTTATTGCGTTAGCCGCCGTGCCATTGATGATTTTTTTCTATTCCCTGTTAATAAAATGGAAAAAGAAGACAGAAAAAAAGATTGGTGATCCGAGGCTTGTAAAAGAATTAACCTCACAATATTCATCCAAAAAATTCTTAACCAAATTCATATTATTTTTAGTTGCATTCGCACTTTGTGCTTTTGCTGTGGCCGGACTGGTAATGCCTGACGGAACCCAGAAAATAAATCGAAAAGGAACGGATCTCGTGATAGCGCTGGACGTGAGTAAAAGTATGCTGGCTAATGATATACAGCCCAGCAGGCTCGCGCGTGCCAAGCAATTAATATCAAAGATCATTGATAACTCGCCTGACGATCGCATCGGACTTGTAATATTTGCGGGGCGTGCATATCTGCAAATGCCTCTTACCATTGATCATGAAGCAGCTAAAATGTATTTGTCCGCAGCATCTCCTGCAGATGTTCCAACGCAGGGAACGGTATTCGGCGATGCATTAAGAATGTGTTACGCAGCATTTAATCCCAATGATAAAACTTTTAAATCAGTGCTTCTGGTAAGCGATGGCGAAGATCACGACAACGATGCTATAAGGGTTACCAAAGAATTAGCCAAAGAGGGAATTATG
>DASSHD010000038.1:0-12491 GCA_035693085.1 Hanamia sp.
AATTTTGGACCGGCTTTGGCATCTGTATAAATTTGCCCTGATACCATAAAGAAATCATAACAAATGCCATGTAAAATAATAGCTATTATCAGCATAAACGTAAGATCACCGGCATTTCCATAAGCAAACAATGCATAGCGAATGGCCCAGGCCAGCATACCGGCCATAATGGTAATTTTGAATCCAAATTTTTTGAAAAAGAATGGAAGCATCAATAAGAAAAATATTTCAAAAAATTGCCCTATAGACATTTTCGCGGTTGCGTTGGTCATACCGATGTTGGTAAGATAGGGATTGGCATATTGATAATAAAATGCTAATGGAATGTCAATTAAAATAGACGCGATAAAAAATATCAGGTAATTTTTATCTTTTAATAATTTTAAAGCATCCAAACCTAATACCTCGGAGATTTTTACTTTGATCCCCTTGGCTATTTTGGGAGGCGTTTTGGGCAACGTGAAACTAAATAAACCCAGAACCAAAGAAGCAATTGAAGCCATTAAGAAAGTATTTTTCATCAAACCCGCTTGTATGTTTGCTGCCGAATCCCATACAAAAACTAAACTAATCGCCAGACCGGCAATGATCCAACCGATGGTACCCCAAACTCTTACAGGCGGAAATTCTTTTTCAGTATCTTTCATTTGATTAAACGAAATTGAATTAACTAATGCGAGCGTAGGCATAAATAATATCATGTATCCTAATACATAAGGATAAAAAACGGCTACATTGGGCGCTTTAAACATCTGGTACATAAGCACCGCACCTACAATGTGTAAAATTGCCAGAATTTTTTCTGCATTGAAATACCTGTCTGCTATTAACCCGATAATAAACGGGGCAACAATAGCGCCCCACGATTGTGTGGAAAACACGGCTCCTGTTTCAGCTCCACTGGCATGAAGATTATTTATTAAAAAAGTGCCAAGGGTAACAAACCATGCGCCCCAAATAAAAAATTCAAGAAACATCATGACAGAAAGTTGCAGCCGTGTGGTAAGTTTCATTTACAAAAATTTAATTTTAGTTAAAATGGAAGTTAAAATGTATCTGATAATCTGAGAAATAAGCATTGGATTTTATTTTAAAAAAAATTAAAAGTTATTTTTTGTAAAATTTATTTGAAAGTTTAAATGTACAGATTAATTGTATAAAATAATTTACCTCCTGTAAAATATTTATTAATTTTTTGAATTCCTTTTTTTGAAAAGGAATTTCCGGCTACTGTGTTTCCTGAAGTATATTTTTTTATTTTGGATACGAAGCAATTTTTTAATCTTTGTGCTTTTTTAAAATCAACTATGGTCTGACGCCATGCGTACTAACCGATCCTAATTTTTTAAAATAAAATTGCCGGCTACATTTTTATCATTACTTCCGATAATGGCGTGGCTTCCATTTGAGAATAATTGTATGGAAATATTTTTCGGAATCTCAGGCATCGTTTCAATAATTTTTTTGAAAGAAAGATTTCCTTCACAGAAGATAATTTCTTTAACAGACGAAAGTTGTAAAATCTTTTCAAAATCAACAAACGAGCCGATAGTATCTGCATTTTTAATATCATCGGTTTCTATTCTTCCCAAAATTTTCTCTTTCATTCCGGCATTTTCGAGTAGATGAATTACTTCAATATATTCATCTGAGCTTCCAGCAACAATGATTTTATTATTGCCATTTATTTCTTTCGGTTTTTGTGGCCTTTTTCTTTCCAATAACCGGGAAATAACAGAAAAAGATGCACGAAAAAAAATAGCTGCGTTTATAAAAAAACTAAACAATCCTGACCTGCTGCTTCCATAATGTTTTTTTACAAAAACGCTCATGGCTTTGTAAAACATTTTTACATAATTAAGGCTTCCCTTTTTGGTACTTTCACCTTTGAAATGAATAATGCTGCTTTCTGCAAAGTAATAATTTGCATAACCTGCTTTTTGAATACGAAAACTCAGATCAATATCTTCGCCATACATAAAAAAATCTTCATCAAAACCTCCTGTTTTATCAAGGATATTTTTGGGAATCATCATAAATGCACCCGCCAGCACATCCACTTCATGGTTTTTATTTTCATTTAAATTGCCCAGGTGGTATTTGGAGAAAATTTTTGAATGTGGAAATAATCTGGAGAATCCGGCAAGTTTATAAAATGATATCAGCGGCGAAGGGAAAGCTCTTTTACTTTCTTTTAAAAAATTACCTGCACCATCAAGCATTTTTATTCCTAAAGCACAATTATTTTTATGAATAAAAGCGATACATTTTTCAAAACAATCTTCAGGAATTATAGTATCAGGATTTAAAAATAAAATAATTTCTCCTTTAGCTATCTTCAGTCCCTGGTTGTTGGCTTTGGCAAAACCAGTATTCATTTTATTCCAGATAAAATTCACTTCAGGAAACCTGTTTTGAAAAAATGAAAAACTATCATCGCCTGAATTATTATCAATCACAATAATTTCTCCATCTATATTTTTAATAGCTTTTATTACTGATAATAAACATTGCTCCAAAAAATATTTAACGTTATAATTTATTATGATGATCGAAAGCGACAATTGAATTGATTAATTAAGTCCGATAATTATCGGGATGATTAAATGAGATTCCTGAATATATGTTGCTTTACTGATAGCTGATAGTTCATAACTCATATAAAATTCCGGCAATTTAACAATTAAACAATTTATCAATCAAGGAATTTATCAATTTATTCAAACAACAATTTATCAATTCAACAATTTATTGAATCTTTGCAGCATGTATAAACAAACATTAATAGATGCAACAAACGCCGGCGCCAATCAATTAAAACATTTTTTCAACGGCAAATTTTCAATAAGTCATAAAGAAGGAATTAATAATCTGGTTACAGAAGCCGATCACGCTTCGGATAAAGCCATTCGCGAAGTAATAAAAAAAGCATTTCCTGAGCATGGTATTGTAAGTGAAGAAAGTGAAGAAAAGCTTTCTGAGAGCGATTACAAATGGATCATTGATCCGATTGATGGTACTGTGAATTTTGCCAACGGCATACCTATTTGTTGCGTAAGTATCGGACTTGAGTATAAGGGAACCATGTTTATGGGAGCAGTTTATAATCCTATTTTGAATGAATTTTATTTCGCCGAAAAAGACAAAGGAGCTACATTGAACGGTAATAAAATTTCAGTAAGCAACAAAACAGAAGTGTTGAAAAGTTGCCTGGTTACCGGATTTCCTTACACTTATTTAGATCAGGCAAACGGACCATTGCAGGTATTTTCTAAATTAATAAAAAGAGGTGTTCCTGTAAGAAGGCTTGGAAGCGCAGCAATTGACCTCTGCTGGGTGGCTGCAGGCAGGTTTGACGGCTTTTATGAACATGAACTTCATGCATGGGATAGCGCCGCAGGCTTTTTGATGGTAGAAGAAGCAGGAGGAAAAGTAACTGACCTGGAAGGAAAAACTTACTCACCCTTTCAGCCGGGAATTATTGCTACCAATGGAAAAATTCATGATGAATTGCAAAAAGTAGTAGCAGGGAAGTTATTGTGAATGCAAGTCTGACAATCTTCCCTCTGACTTATTCTCGTGAGTTGTGAATCTTGAGTGGTCAAACTTACAACTCACAGATCACTACACTCCTCATAATATTTTCTCCTAATTTTGGATCATTTTAAAATAAATTATGAAGAACACACCTTTTACCCAAAAGCATATTTCGCTCGGCGCAAAGATGTCTGAATTCGCTGGTTTTAATATGCCCATCAGTTATTCAGGCATCAATGATGAACATATTACTGTCAGAAAAAATGCCGGCGTTTTTGATGTGAGCCACATGGGTGAATTTATTTTAAAAGGCGATAAAGCGCTTGATCTTATACAGCGCGTAACAAGCAATGATGCTTCTAAAATTGCTGCTGGGAAAGCTCAATACAGTTGCCTGCCTAATGATAATGGAGGAATCATAGATGACCTTATTGTGTATTGCATTGATGAGAACAAAACTTACATGCTGGTAGTAAATGCTTCCAATATTGAGAAGGACTGGAAGTGGATTTCAAAGCATAATACCCAAAACGCTGAGATGCATAATATTTCTGATAAAACATGTTTGCTGGCCATACAAGGGCCTAATGCAACAAAAATTTTACAACCTCTTACCGGCATTGATATTTTGAATATGAAATATTACACTTTTGTAAAAGGGGAATTTGCAGGAATTGATAATGTTTTAATAAGTGCTACAGGATATACCGGATCCGGTGGAATAGAAATTTATTTTGAAGATAAAGAAAATAATGCAAACATTATCTGGGATAAAATTTTTGAGGAAGGCAAATCTCATGGCCTAAAACCAATCGGTCTCGCAGCACGCGACACACTCCGTCTCGAAATGGGATATTGTCTTTATGGAAATGATATTGATGATACGACTACTCCTCTGGAAGCCGGGCTTGGCTGGATCACTAAATTTACAAAAGATTTTACCGCAAAAAATATTCTGGAAAAACAAAAGAGCGAAGGGATAAAACAAAAATTAGTTGGATTAGAGATGATGGAAAAAGGTATCCCGCGACATGGTTATGAAATTTGCAATGACAAAGGCGATGTGATTGGCCGTGTTACCAGCGGTACACAGTCGCCTACGCTTCAAAAACCAATTGCTATGGGCTATGTAAATAATAATTACTCTAAAATTGACACCGAAGTTTTTGTAAAAGTGAGGGATAAATTGTTGTTGACAAAAGTGGTAAAAATGCCTTTTGAATAAGCAGATTCAAAAAAAATATACACGGTTAAGTTTTTGGACAGATGACATCAAAGAAAAATAATTTTCCTGTTTTAAATACGGTTTTATCGCCTTCGCTGATAAAACTTTATGATATCAGCGACAGCATTGTTGTAATAATTGATATTCTCAGGGCTACTTCTACAATAGCTACAGCATTATATAATGGAGCAAAATCTGTAATTCCGGTAGATAGCGTTGCCGGTTGTATCAAACTGGGAAAGCAAATGGAAGCGCTTACAGCCGGAGAAAGAGATGGCCGGATAGCGGAAGGACTGCAATACGGAAACACTCCATTGCAATACACCAAAGAATTTATTAATGGCAAAACATTGATACTTACCACAACAAATGGCACCAGGCTTTTACACCTGGCGATTAATGCCAATGCAAAAACAATAATTACCGGATCCTTTTGTAATATTTCTTCCGTTTGTGATTACATTCTAAATCAAAAAACTAATGTAATCCTCGCCTGCGCTGCGTGGAAAAACCGTATTAATATAGAAGACACACTTTTTGCCGGAGCGGTAATAA
Source organism: Hanamia sp. (assembly GCA_035693085.1). Lineage (GTDB taxonomy): Bacteria > Bacteroidota > Bacteroidia > Chitinophagales > Chitinophagaceae > Ginsengibacter. The sequence continues at coordinate 5,318 of DASSHD010000038.1, forward strand.
ACAGGGTTAAAGAAAAGATCGAAATTCATTGTGATGCTTCACAAATAGCTGAAACCCTTTATCTTCAGGCAAAAGAAAATCTATTTGACTTTTTGAAAGAACAAAATGCGTCACATTTCCATCGCCTGATGGGTTTTGGATTAGAAAAAGATATTCATTATTGTTTAACAGAAGATAATGCCAATGTGTTGAGTCTTTATTCTAATGGGCGGCTTATTGTAGGATGATGCTCAAAAAAATTATTTAGGTAAATAAATAAGAATCTCAAGTATTTGCCTGCCTGCCGGTAGGCAAGGTTGGTTTACTGCTATTCCCCAGTGCTTCTCTGCATGCTCATTCCTTTAGAATATCATAATTGTTGTCTTGAAATTCATAATTGTTTCCATTTGGCATCTTCCTCTTTTAAATTTTGTTTATTTTTGCAAATTGCTTTTTTCACAATTATCAGTTGTAAAAAAGTGCTTTTTAACTTTAAAAATTAATCTTTGGCGCTACCCTTTTTTATAAAATATATATATAATTCAGGAACCGATGAAGTAATAAGACGTGGGAAAAGAATATATTCACAACGATTTGTTGAATTAGTGGACCACGATGAACTGATGCATTCGATAACTTTCAGGGTGAGAGATGACAGTTATACTACATTCTACAAAGTGCAGGTTCAAAAGTATGACGATCCAAAAACCTTTTCGGTTCGCTGCTCGTGCCCTTATAATTTAAGCGACATCTGCCGTCATGAAGCAGCGGCATTGATGCAGCTTCAGGACCTGACAGACAAAAGTTTATTGGATTCGTCTAATGGTGCCCAGGTATATAATCAAAAACATACAATAGTTAAAATAAAATTTATTGATCTTAAAATGATCCGTATGCTGGCAGGTATGGAAAATTATACTTCTGCTGAAAATATACTTCGAAAAAGCAAATGCAATATTCTCGATGCATCTAATGAAAGAGTGGAAGCTGAACTTGAAAATGACGGAGAAGTATTTCATATCATTTTGCAAAAAAATGAAGAACGAAATTTCGATACTTCCTGTACCTGCTATGATGGCGACCACCTGCTATGCAAGCATAAAACGGCTTTATTCCTGCAATTGCTCAATAACTGGGGCCCACACTATTTCGACAGCATCCGGAACAGAGATAAAGAAAAAAATAAATTGCTTGAAGGGTATGGTTATAGCCTGGAAGATGATCTCACCGGAAAATTTGAATTTATTTATAAAGAAGGAAAACCTTTTTTAAAAGTATTAGATAATAGTATCAGAAGAGTGTCGCTTCCGGTAAATACCAGTGTTCAAAAAGAAGCAGAAACAGAAATTGCAGAAATAGAAACTAAAATTTTACCGGTAATTAACAAACAGGTTACAGTAGTTTTTAATTTTAATGAAAAATCCTTTCCTTTTATTTCAATAGATGTAGTACAGGGAGAATATGATGAAGAAGAACAAAAGTTCATTGGTCGCATAGAGAAATTGGATCTGGGAAAATATATCAATACAGATAGATTTAGTGAAAATGATAAGCGATTAATACAACATGCCAGAAAGTTGCAACAATCTGAAATTAATAAATATTTAAACCGTAATTCTCCGTTCAGCGGTTTCTGGGAAAATATTATTCATGATGAAAATGAAGAATTGCCCGAAGAAACAAAAATGCTGATTGCAGAATTTATTCACCCTAAACTAAAACGGGTCTTCCAGGAAAATGAGGATAAGCCGGTTTTTATTTTGCCTGCCGGTAAAACTTTTACCACACAAAATCTGGAAGTTATTGAGTTATCTCCTTATCAGCCCTCTATCGAGTTTGAGATCACTCCCTCGGGTGAAGAACAATTAATGGAAAGCCACATTCTGCTGGATCAGGAAAAAGTGAGACTTACGGATAACCAGGCGGAAAGCGATTTATTGTTTTTACATGATAAAACTTTTTATTTATGGGAAAAACCTGAACACATATTAATAGCAGAAAAATTCAGGAATGTACTTCATATTCCGAATAGCCAATGGCCTTCGCTTTTAAAAGAAATGGTGCTTCCGCTTTCTAATGATTATAAAGTTTCTTTCGATCCATTTTTGGTAAAAGAAACGAAAGAAGGACACCCTGATATCAGCATTATGTTGATTGAAAAAGGGGATTACCTGATGTTTCAACCTGTGTTCACTTATAAAGGATTTAGTGTAAAGGCAAGTGATAAAGACATCATTATTGTTCCTGATAATGACAAAGTACTTATGGTAAAAAGGAACAAAGAAGCGGAAGAAGAGTTCATTGCCAAATTAGGAAGCCTCCATTCTCAATTTATCCATCAGCCACAAAATAAAAGCCTTGTATTGAAAGGGGAAGACGTCCTCAAAAATAACTGGTTCTTTTTGTTTGTGGATGCAATGAAAGAAATGAAAGTGCCGGTGTATGGTTTTGAGGCATTAAAAAATTTCAGGTTCAATACTGCCAAACCTTCTACACACATTCATCTCAGTAGTGGTATAGACTGGTTCGATGCCAAAGTAGAACTGGCTTTCGGCGAACAGCATATTGGTATTTCGGAAATTCAAAAAGCGCTTGTCAATAAGCAATCATTTGTTCAATTAAAAGATGGCACATTGGGTATTCTGCCAGACGAATGGATAAAAAAATATGCATTGCTATTTAAGGTGGGCGAAGGGAAAAACAACCAGCTACGTCTTTCAAAATTCCATTTAAGCGTCATAGATGATTTGTACGATCAGCGTGATGAGCAGGAACTTTCTTTTGACCTTGACGAAAAATATCAGCGCCTTAGAGAATTTAAAAGTATTCCGGAAGTAGCTATTCCCGCAGAATTAGAAAACAGGTTGCGCCCCTACCAGCTTTCAGGATTTCATTGGTTGAACTATCTCAACAGTGTTGGATGGGGAGGTATTCTTGCAGATGATATGGGGCTGGGTAAAACAGTGCAGGCGCTTAGCATGGTACGGCATTATTTTGAAGAAGAAGGAGGAGTAAAAGCTCTCGTTGTATGTCCTACTACTTTGATCTATAACTGGGAAAATGAAATTAAAAAATTCACTCCGTCACTTACGTGGCGCATTCATCATGGAAATACGAGAGCCAGGAGAAAAGAGGATTTTGGTGATGAAAATATTATCATTACCACTTACGGCACTTTAAGAAGCGACATTCAGATGCTGATGAGAATTCATTTTGATTATGTAATACTGGATGAGTCGCAGGCAATAAAAAATCCTTCTTCAAAAGTTACCAAAGCGGCATGCCTCCTGAAAGCAAGAAACAGGATATGTATGAGCGGTACGCCATTACAGAACAATACTTTTGATATTTATGCACAAATGAATTTCTTAAATCCCGGCTTGTTGGGCAGCGTGGAATTTTTCAGAAATGAATTTTCAAACCCCATTGACAAATTCGGAGAACAGGAACAAAAAGATCATTTAAAGAAACTGATCTATCCGTTTATTTTGAGAAGAACCAAAGAACAAGTGGCAAAAGATCTTCCGGAAAAAACGGAAACCATTCTCTTTTGCGAGATGGATGACAAGCAGCGAAAAGTATATGAAGCTTATCGAAATGAATATCGCAGCAAAATCCTGGGAGTTATAGACGAACAGGGAGTTAATAAATCTCAGCTCACTATTTTACAGGGATTAATGAAACTCCGGCAAATTTGTGATAGTCCTGCGATATTAAATGAAGATGAAAAATACCCGAATGATTCCATCAAACTTGAAGAACTTACCCGGGAGATAACTGAAAATATTGGTGAACATAAAGCATTGGTATTTTCCCAATTTCTGGGAATGCTTTCTTTGATAAAAGAAAAATTAGTAGAAAATAAAATTGAATTCGAATATTTTGACGGCAGCACTTCTCCTTCTGACAGAGAAAAAGCGATACAAAATTTTCAGACAAATGAAAATTGCCGTGTATTTCTGATCTCATTAAAAGCGGGAGGCGTAGGACTTAATTTAACTGCAGCAGATTATGTATATATAGTAGATCCCTGGTGGAATCCTGCTGTGGAACAACAGGCAATTGATCGTACACACCGTATAGGGCAAACAAAAAATATTTTTGCTTACAGAATGATTTGCAAGGATACGATTGAGGACAAAATAATGCAATTACAGGAACGTAAGCGTATCCTTGCAAAAGAATTGATTTCAGACGATCAGACCTTTGTAAAGAGCCTGAGCAAAGAAGATGTAGAATATCTTTTCAGTTAAAAGATTTAAGATGTAATAAAATCTTTCAACCTTTGAAATTCTCTTTTGTTGCCTGATTTAAAAAGGGCTACAAAATTTTTTGTGAGATCACTGAAAAACAATGATAAGGCTGATCTGCTTTTTTGATCTTGTGTTTTCATAGTAACGGATTTAAAATAAAAAAATATTTATTGGATGGTTAAAATAACTTAAAAATAAAAAATTTTGCAATAGTATATTCACTCTTTTGTTTTATCCGTAAATTCCGTAAGTCCTTATCCAAAGAGTGTTTGAACCCATTTCTTATCTCATGGTTTCATTATGCCTGTACTTATTTTTTGATCTGCTATAATTTTTCATATTATAGTAATAATCAGGATTTTGTGTAAGCTTCAAAACGAACGTCTTCAATGCATGTCCAACAAAATGTACTGGAGTTCTATGGCTTTTAGTATTCATAAATATGCTATTGGAAAAAGATAACGCAAAAGGATTATGATTTATTGTATTATATAAAAAGAAAATTCAGATTTTGTAAAAACTACGGCGGATCAGCACAGGTTCAGGTTACAGTAAACCAACAAATAATCCTTATTCTTATCTTTTATATATTAATAAAAAACCGCCCCGACATATTGTCGGGACGGTTTTAAAAAAATATCCTAAAAGATTATTTTGCTTTCTCAAAATTTTCTGAAGCTTTTTTCCAGTTTACCACATTCCAGAAAGCTTTTAAATAATCGCCTCTTTTATTTTGATATTTTAAATAATAAGCATGCTCCCATACATCGCAACCCAATACCGGTGTGCATTTACATTCTGCCACATCCATCAAAGGATTGTCCTGGTTAGGAGTGGAACAAATAGTTAATTTACCATTCGCAGCACCCAGCCATGCCCATCCGCTTCCGAATCTTCCCGCGCCGGCTGCATTGAATTTTTCTTTCATTGCATCGAGTGAACCAAATGCTTCGTCAATTGCTTTTGCTAATTTCCCTTCCGGTTTACCACCACCATTCGGGGATAATATTTCCCAAAAGAAACTGTGGTTCCAATGGCCGCCTCCGTTATTGCGAACGGCCGGGGAAATTTTCCCTGCATTTTTAACCAGTTCTTCAAGAGATTTTTTTTCATTTTCTGAACCTGCAATTGCTTTATTAAGATTATCAACATAACCCTGGTGATGTTTGTCGTGATGTATTTGCATGGTTAACTTGTCAATGTGTGGCTCAAGTGCATCGTAGCCATAAGGTAGAGCCGGTAGTGTAAATGCCATAATATTTATTTATTTTAAAAGTGAGTAATTATTTTAGGTTACAAATTTACTTAATGTATTATTATAAAAAATGTTTTCTTATAAATACGAGGAAAAAATATCGCTTACCGAAAATATAAGATATCCTTAACCAACAATTATTGACACAAAAAATAAGCCAGCCTTCCAAATTATATTTGTTTATACTGTACGCTGGATGAATTTGTATAAATCTATGTAATTCGTGGCAGAAGGCATTTGAGCTTTAGCTCAAATTAAAATCATAACACAACTTGTCCTGTCATTCGGGATTTCCATCCGGAGGGAAGTATAGAATGGACATTGAAGCTATAAAGTATCAATAGTCATCTTTTCTTTTTAAAAAAATCTTTTACCAACATTAAACACTCATCAGACAGAATATCCTTTACGATTTCTGTTTTCGGATGCAACATGTTTTTGCCGTCATGCAATGAAAGACCACCATTTTTTGGGTCGGAAGCGCCATAAACTAATTTTCCAATCTTGCTCCAGTATAAAGCGCCACAACACATAGTACAGGGTTCTATGGTTACATAAATAGTAGCATCCGGCAAATATTTGGAGCCTAAAAAATTAAATGCGGAAGTGAGGGCTAAAATCTCCGCATGAGCCGTAGAATCGTTTAATTTTTCTACCTGGTTGTAGCCGCGTGCAATTATTTTTTCTTGTATTACTATCACCACACCTATTGGCACTTCATCTGCTTCCAATGCTTTAAATGCTTCTTTGATTGCTTGCTGCATGAAATGCTCGTGAGTCAGGGTCATTCATTATCTTTTAATGTAAATAGCAAAGTTACCTTTGAATATTTTTATGAAAACAAGTTTATAATTTAAGCTAAATTGTTCTTTTACCAGGGATATTTAACCAATTTAAAAAAATGACTTTTATCCGAAAAATAATTACTGCCGCTTATCCAATTCAAATGAAAATTTCAAAACTAACAGGTATGGGTATTCAAATAATTGAAAATAAAGATAAAATTATCGCTCCGGAAAATTTCTATTCCTTAAAAGCAACTTTAAATAATGGTGAAGAAATTTCTTTTGAAAAATTTAAAGGGAAAAAAATGCTGATAGTAAATCTTGCAAGCAAATGTGGCTTTACACCTCAATATAAGGAACTCGAAACCTTGCATCAGAAAAATAAAGATATTATTGTACTCGGCTTTCCTGCCAATAATTTTGGCGCTCAGGAACCAGGGACGGATAAAGAGATTGCAGAGTTTTGTAAATTAAATTACGATGTAACATTTCCACTTTTTAAAAAGAATGATGTAAAAGGAAATTCAAAACAACCGGTATATGAATGGCTTACTGATAAAAATAAGAATGGCTGGAATGACCTGGAACCGAAATGGAATTTTTATAAATATTTGGTAGATGAACAGGGGAATTTATCAAAAGTGTTTTCTTCTTCAGTGTCGCCAATGGATATAAAATTATAAAACTTTATACAGGGCATTTTTCATGATAATTAATTAATTCTATCGGAGTTTTTTCAAATTCATAACCTGAATATTGGTCTATAATATCATCCAGTACTTCCATGATTTCATCCGGTTCTTTTAAGGTTACTAATTTTGTACGGAACTCTCTTATATTGGGCATTCCTTTTAAATAATTGGTATAATGCCTGCGCATTTCATTGATACCAACTATAGGTC
>DASSHD010000039.1:0-8575 GCA_035693085.1 Hanamia sp.
ATTGATTTAAACAAACATACAAAAGCGCACATTTTTCGCGCCGTGCAGGAAGGAATTGCATTTGCATTTCGATACGGCCTTGATATTATGAAAGAGAATGATTTGCATCCGACAATTATCCGTGCAGGTAAAGCCAATTTATTCTTAAGTGATGTATTTATACAATCATTTGTAAATGCCACCGGAGTAGCTGTTGAATTATATGAAAATGATGGAAGCGTTGGTGCTGCATTAGGCGCCGGGATCGGGGCAGGGATTTTTAAAGATTACAAGGAAGCTTATACGCAATTTAAACCATTAGGAAAATTCGAACCAACGAATGTTGATTTGTATAATGGATTATATCAGGAGTGGAAGAAATTATTGGAAGAAAAGTTAAAATAGATTTCAGGGCCTTAAAAGTTTAAAAAAATCTGAATGCCTCAGTTAAATCAACTCTATTTCAAAATCGAATTTGCTTTACTTCTTTGTTTACTGTTCATTGAACCCTACTCCTCTTCATCCCAGAGATATTTTGAAAAAATTTAAGATAAAAATTTACAATATTTATTGCTCTGCTATACAGAACTGAGTACACACGATAGAAGCAAAGTAAACTTCTTTTTGTTTTTAATTGCACATGACGTAAATTACGTTTATGCGCTCAATTCTTAAAAAGATATTTGTAAATCAATTGATTATAAAACGATGTCTTGTTTTTTTCATTATAATATTATTCCTTCCATTTTTTTCATTTGCGCAAAAGGTAATTTCCATTAACCTTAATGAAAGTATCAATCCTTCCTCTGCAGAATATATTCAACAGGGAATTGAACAGGCTGAAAAAGAAAATGCAGAATGTCTTGTAATCAATATGAATACTCCCGGGGGTTTATTGACTTCTACACGAGAAATTGTTACTGATATTATGCAATCGAAAGTGCCGGTAATTGTGTATATTTCTCCAACAGGAGCTCATGCTGGCTCTGCCGGAACGTTTATTACACTTGCTGCAAACATTGCGGCGATGGCTCCGGGAACCAATATAGGCGCAGCTCATCCGGTTACCCTCCAAGGGAAAACCGATGCAGTCATGAATGAAAAAATTACTAATGACGCGGCAGCTTTTATAAGAAGCATTGCTGAAAAAAGAGGAAGAAATGTTCAATGGGCAGAAGATGCAGTACGTAATAGTGTGTCAATCACTGAACAGGAAGCGCTCGAAAAAAATGTAGTTAATTTAATAGCGGCGAATGAAAAAGATCTATTGACACAGATTGACGGAAAGCAGGTTGAGTTAAGCAACGGTGTTAAAATCCTGCATACAAAAAATGCGACTATAGAAACTCTGGAGATGGGATTCTTTCAAAAAGTGTTGAGCAGACTTAGTGATCCTAATATTACATACATTATTATGATGCTTGGTTTTTTTGGGCTTTTGTTTGAAATGTTTAACCCCGGAGCCATTTTCCCCGGTATCGTAGGTGTTATTTGTTTGATACTTGCTTTTTATTCGATGAGTTCAATGCCGGTAAATTATGCCGGATTAGCCTTGATCGTCTTTGGAATTATTCTTTATTTATTAGAAATAAAAATAGTCAGTCATGGTATGTTAGCCATTGGCGGGACCATTTCTGTTTTATTGGGATCATTAATTTTATTTCGAACCAGCCCTGTAGAGAATTTTGTTTCTTTATCTCATACAGTGATTTTTTCCGTCACTGCTGTAACAGCTTTATTTTTTCTTTTCCTTGTTACTATGGGGTTAAGGGCTCAAAGGGCAAAACCTGCTTCTGGTGCGAGCACATTGATTGGACAGGCTGCTGTAACGCTTAACGCTCTAGATCCTTCAGGACAGGTAAGCGTAATAGGAGAAATATGGCGGGCAGTTTCGATTTCGGGTACTATCAATGCAAATGAAAAAGTAATCATAAAGGAAATAAAAGATCTTACTTTATATGTAGAGTCTGAGAAAATTTAGCTTTAAACAAAACAATAATTTAGTTATCATTTTTAATTTTAAAATAAAAAACCATGCAACAATTTCCATTAGCAATTGTAATAGTCATTATAATCGTTCTTTATATTCTTGCCAGTGCTGTACGCATTTTGCGCGAATATGAACGAGGTGTTATATTCCGGTTAGGCCGTGTATTAGATGGCGGCGTAAAAGGGCCAGGGCTTATTCTCCTGATTCCGATAATAGATAAAATGGTGAAAGTGAGTTTGCGTATTGTAGTAATGGATGTGCCCCCACAAGATGTAATTACGCAGGATAACGTTTCTATAAAAGTGAACGCAGTTATCTATTTCAGGGTCATAGATCCGCAGAAAGCGATCATCGAAATTGAAAATTTTCTTGCAGGAACTTCGCAACTTTCACAAACGACACTGAGAAGTGTATTAGGACAATCAGAATTAGACGAACTCCTTTCTCAAAGAGATAAAATCAATGTCAGACTGCAACATATTATTGATGAACAAACTGAACCATGGGGCGTAAAAGTGACTCATGTAGAAGTAAAACAAATTGATCTTCCACAGGAAATGCAACGCGCTATGGCCAGGCAGGCTGAAGCAGAAAGAGAACGCAGGGCGAAAGTAATTGCTGCTGAGGGTGAATTTCAGGCTTCACAAAAATTGACTGATGCCGCGAGAATTCTGGGTGAAGAACCAAGCGCTTTAACATTACGATACCTGCAAACCTTGCGCGAGATAGGAACAGAAAATAACACTACTACTATTTTCCCGATTCCGCTTGATTTATTCAAACCGCTTATTAAAATCATGGAACATTCGGGAGATAATAAAGGTGTAACTGGTCCTGTAATTACAGAAAATAAATAATTTTTTTGACACCAATCAATTTACATTTCGGTTTCAGAGTTGTTCACTTTATAAGAAGTTGGCAACTCTGAAACCTTTCTATATTTTAAAATAATTTTTCAAACTATTTATCAATGAAGCAAATCGAAATAGGAGCATTAAAATATGAGGACTTTCAACAATTATTAACTGCAATGAAAGCTTCTTATCCTTTGTGGAGTGGCAACTACTGGCGGGAGGAAACGATTCAAAAACTGATCAATAAATTTCCGGAAGGACAAATTGTGATTAAAGCAGATGGAGTGGTAGTAGGTTGTGCACTTTCAATAATTGTGAATTACAACAAATTTGGCGATGCGCATACTTATGCTCAAATCACAGGTAACTATACTTTTAATACACATGATCCCGAAAAAGGAGATGTACTTTACGGAATAGAAATTTTCGTGCATCCTGATTACCGGGGATTAAGACTGGGCAGACGACTATATGATGCCCGAAAGGAATTGTGCGAGCAATTAAATTTAAGAGCTATTGTTTTTGGAGGAAGAATTCCTGAATATCATAAATATCATGACACGCTAACACCAAAAGAATATATTCAAAAAGTGAAGCTTAAAGAAATTTACGATCCTGTACTTTCCTTCCAGCTTTCCAATGATTTTCATGTAAAAAAAGTGTTACAAAATTACATGCCTGAGGATTTCCAAAGCAAAGAATTTGCCACACTTTTGCAATGGGACAATGTTTATTATACCAGCGAGACAAAGTCGTTGTTCAACGCCAAGACTTATGTGCGTTTGGGATTAATTCAGTGGCAAATGCGTCCGTATAAAAACATGGATGAAATGTTTACACAGGTAGAATTTTTTATAGATTCTATCTCTGCTTATAAAAGTGATTTTGCATTATTGCCGGAATTATTCAATGGCCCTTTACTTGCCGAATTCAATCACTTGTCGGAAGCCGAAGCGATGCGGGCGCTTGCTCAATATACGCCTGAATTTAAAAAACGATTCAGGGAACTGGCGATTAGTTATAATGTAAATATTATTACCGGAAGCGTACCCAGCATTGAAGGAGAATCTTTAAAAAATGTGGGTTACCTGTGCCATCGAAATGGTAATATAGATCAATATGAGAAAATTCACATCACGCCTGATGAGACAAAATTCTGGGGAATTCGTGGTGGGAAAAAACTGAATGTTTTTGAAACTGACGCCGGCAAGATTGGTATTCTGATTTGTTATGATGTGGAATTCCCTGAACTATCAAGACTAATGGCCGACCAGGGAATGCAAATATTGTTTGTGCCGTTTTTAACCGATACTCAAAATGCGTATAACCGTGTACGTTATTGTGCACAGGCCAGGGCTATCGAAAATGAATGTTTTGTTGCGATCACAGGCTGCATTGGCAATCTGCCCAAGGTAGAAAACATGGATATACAATATTCTCAATCCGCCGTATTTACGCCCTGCGATTTTGCATTTCCGTCTAATGGTATCAAGAGTGAAGCTACTGCCAACACAGAGATGATTCTTATCTCCGATGTGGACCTTTCTTTATTAGATGAATTACACGCTCACGGCAGTGTCAGAAATTTGAAAGACAGGAGGACTGACTTTTATGACCTCACTTTGAAAGAACAAACATCAATATAAATGTTTTTTTCTTTTTTTTAAAATACAGATAAAAGAATAAAAACTACATTCAACAAACCTGCCTACCGGACAGGTATTTTAGCTCTATTTTCATTTTATAAAATGTATTGGAATTATTGGTGAATCAGTCTGATAAAGAGATTAATATTTCTGCAGGAGATACTAAATTAATTTTTGATGAGTTGAGGAAAATGAAAATCTATCCTACCATTTACATTCAATACTCCCTGCAACAAATTTGACGATTCTTTTCAATGAATATATAGAAAAGAACTTTTGTGTCCTGGTGATTAATAGAGGCTTTATCGCAAACTTCATCCACTGCCATGTGAAGTCTTTTTTTTTTAAATCGTTGCTGGAAATATTCCAAAAATGATTGCCGGGTTTGACTTAAAACCGGGTACAAATGTTTTATTGTAGCTTATATTCTCCAGCAGTTATTATAAACAAAAAAGACTGCCACAATTGTGGTAGTCTTTAAAAAATTATCTATTTTAATTTTATATTATTCTTTTACAATTTTAATACTACTTCCATCTGCAAATTTCAATATGTACATTCCCTTTGCATAGTTACTGATATTTACTTGTGTAGAAGTTTGATTTAAAAGAATCCTTTGAAGTACTTTACCATTTAATCCGCTTAATAAGACCTGGGTATTTATTAAGCTCTTATCGGCAACATTAATGGTAACCTGGTCTCTTGCCGGGTTGGGATAAACAGTTGTTAACGCTCCTGTACTATTTTTAATAAATATAACAGAACTGTATTTGCCGCTTCCATCAATATCAACCATTTTTAATCTATAATAATAAATAGAGGCTGCAGAAGAAATCTCATCGTCATTATATTGATAATTTCTAACTTGGCTACTATTTCCTGCTGCATTAACTTTAGCAATAGTACTAAAATCAATACTGTTTTCACTACGTTGAACTTCAAAATAACTGCTGTTTTGTTCAGATGCAGTTGACCATTGCAATAAATTAGAACCACCTTTCTTAGAACCACTAAAGTTTATCAGGTTTATCGGAAGAACCAAATCAGAAGTTACCCAGTTTGAGGTATTACCGGTTAAAGCAAAATTATATAACGTTCCATCCAGATGATTACCTGTAAGATCGGTCAATGTATTAACAGGATTAGGCGAAGGAGGAGTCAGATTATCACCATTCCCGATTCCTTCATTGAAATTATAATAACCCAACAAATTCGCCTCAGTTCCTGTTAGTCCGGTGGTTATCCCCGTTGTAATCTCTGCAGGGGTTAGCTGTTTACCCCACAATCTTAACTCATCTATCTGGCCGCCAAAAGGAGTAGCCACTGTTCCTGCTTCACCTCCACCAAGCTTCATGGGGAACGTAGCATTACCCACCAGGTTGATGGAAGTTGGCGTACCAGTAACTGGAAGTCCATTTACGTACAAAGTGATTGTCTTCGCAGAGCCGTTATATACAGCCGCAATATTAGTCCAGACACCAGCAGTTATAGCCGGCCCTTGCGCAATTACCCAGTTAGCTCCATTTCCCAGGAAAAGCTGCAATGTACCATCCGATGCTACATAAAAGGTATATCCGGTAAAATTTCCTGCACTTGTAAGAATAGTTTGATAGCTGCCAGTATTTGCGTTTACTTTAACTGCAAATTGGATAGATAGAATTTGAGAATGTTTTACATTATAAGGAATAGTTACAGAATCATTAACACCATCAAAGTCTAATGTATTGTTTTGTGCATTGACATTTTGTGTAATAATCCCCAGAAAGAGCGCGGTGAGTGCGAATCTTATTGCCTTAGTATAATTCTTCATGTTTTAATTCTTTTTAGTAAGGTTAAATTTTTTTCAAATCTACATTAACAACATCAATTTATTGCTATTTGAATAATTTTTTTTCCACAATTGTGCAATAAATGTTAGTTTCTTACGTTGTGCCCCACATTTTTGTACTTTTAACCAAAAAAAATTAATAAAGTTATGAGTTATAATCCCGATCCTGGCAGATATAATGAGATGCAATATAGAAGATGCGGCAGCAGCGGTATAAAATTGCCATTAGTTTCTTTAGGCTTATGGCACAATTTTGGGGAAATAGATGACCTTGAAAATTGTAGGAATATTTTACATACTGCGTTCAATAATGGGATTACTCATTTTGATCTCGCCAATAATTATGGCCCTCCACCCGGAGCAGCAGAAGAAACATTCGGCAAAATATTTAAAGAAGACTTTAAAAATTATCGCGATGAAATAATTGTTTCATCAAAAGCCGGTTATAAAATGTGGGATGGTCCCTACGGAGATTTTGGATCTAAAAAATATCTCATTTCCAGCCTGGATCAGAGCCTGAAACGAACGGGATTAGAATATGTAGATATTTTTTATCATCACCGTCCCGATCCTGAAACTCCTTTGGAGGAAACCATGTCAGCGCTTGATCTTATTGTACAACAAGGCAAAGCGCTTTATGTTGGCATCTCTAATTACAAGCCCGGCGAAGCCGCAAAAGCAATTGAAATTCTAAAACAGTTGGGAACTCCTTGCCTTATACACCAGGCAAGATATTCTATGTTGGATCGTTGGGTAGAAGGCGGATTATTGGACACATTAGAAAAAGAAAAAGTAGGATGTATTACTTTTTCATCATTAGCACAGGGGCTGCTTACCAATAAATATTTGAAAGGAATTCCTGAAGATTCGAGAGTAGGCAGGCATCTTGAAAATGGGGCAATCAATAAGTCGCAGGTCACTGAAGAAGTTATTAAAAAAATGAAAAAATTAAATGAAGTGGCAGCACAAAGAAATCAATCTCTTGCTCAAATGGCCCTTGCATGGATTTTGAAAGATGAAAGAATAACTTCAGTTATTCTTGGCGCCAGTAAACCCGGACAAGTAACCGATGCTATAGAGTGTATAAAAAATTATCATTTTTCAAAAGAAGAATTGAACAATATAGAATTAATTCTCAAATCGTAAACTTTTTCGTATGCTAATTACTGTTATATTTTATTCTGAACAATTACAAACATGCCTTCAAAAAGAATTTTAGCGTTAAGTAGTTCCTGGGCAGGGAATTCTGCTTATTTAGAAACTGCCATACCGGTTATCAAAAAATTTCTTGTCAGTAAAGCAACAAATATTGCCTTTATTCCTTTTGCCTCCGTAGATGATTATGAAGAATATGCTTCTAATGTGAGAGAAGCATTAAAAAATTTACCGGTTACAATAGAGACCGTATTGCCTGGAAATGCAAAATCTGTAATTGAGAAAAATGATGCCATTATGGTTGGAGGCGGCAATACTTTTAAGTTACTACATGATATTTACCAATTGAATTTATTGGATATTATTCGGGATAAAGTAAATGATGGCGTGCCATACATCGGCTGGAGTGCGGGTTCCAATATTGCCGGAACAACTATCGGGACAACTAACGACATGCCCATTATTGAGCCAAAATCTTTTAATGCTTTAAAACTTTTCCCGTTTCAGATTAATCCGCATTATTATAATCAACAGGCCAAAGGTTTCAATGGTGAAACCAGAGATCAAAGACTGGATGAATTTATAAAAATGAATCCGGGAATTCCTATTGTTTGCCTTCCGGAGGGAACCGCTCTGCAATTGGCAGAACAAAAATTAAAATTTGTAGGCAACGTTTCAGGTATTTTATTGTACATGGATAATCTCACCTTGCTAACCCGGAAAGAAATAAACTCAGGAACGGATCTTTCTTATTTGTTATAATTTTCTATTTAACTGACTTCAAAAATAAAATCGGCAAAAAATTACTTTTTCTTTTTATAAGCAGAGCCTGCAAGATTTTCAATCAACGATTTTGGCAATATTTTGACCATAGTGGCGCTGAACTTATTAACAAACCCAGGCATTATTTCTTTTTTTTCACTGAACATCCCTTTCACTGCTGCTGCTGCTATCTCTTCAGGGCTCATTGAAAATTTATCCGCCATCTTCTGCATGTGATGCATTCCTGCATTTTCCACAAAATCAGTCCTGACACTTCCCGGTGAAAGCAACGAAACACTGATATTAGTGTCTTTTAATTCATATCTCAAACCTCGTGTAAAGGAATTGACGAGAGCTTTGG
>DASSHD010000040.1:0-14260 GCA_035693085.1 Hanamia sp.
GTTTTTTCTAAAGCCCTCCACCCTTCCACACCCTCAGCTTCGTAAAAAGCAGTATTGATTTTGTAGGCAACACACAAATCTTTGGTAGCATCAATGATCTGTTTATTAAATTCAAAAAACGCATCAGGATGTGATTGCAGGTGTGCAGGAATTTTTTCTTTATTAGTATCCAGCCCTACGCATAAGTAAGATTTTTTTTCTCTTATTTGTTGTATTAAATATTTTCTATCCATTTGCTTTTCTTAGTTCATTACTTTTTATGCTTATCTGCCAGGATTTTATTATTTTCAGTAAACCAACCTACCTGTCCGATAGGCAGGTAAATATCCGGGATTCCTATTTATTAAATATGCGCAATCCTGACTTAGGCGTGCCAAATGCTTATTTTTTGTTTCGTATGTCCATCTCTTTTGCAATTTCCTTTTCAAAATAATTATTTGATTTACTTAAATTTTCGATGATCTGTTGTTTGCTTATTTTATCCCGATTCTGACTTAATTTAAAAACATTCTCCACACTTTCCGCTTCTATCTGAAAACCGATTATTGCTTTCAACATTCTATAAACATATTCTGCGGGCATTTTGTCAAATGCCGCTTCACTCCGGGGCTTTTCAAAATGATTCGTTATATTTTCAATTATCGTTTTAGTTCCTTTGTCATCAGTGAATTTAATTTTCCCTTTTACATGTACATCCATATAATTCCAGGTAGAGGCCACATTTTTTACCGCATACCAGCTTGCACTTACATAACAGTGTGGGCCGGTGAAAATCACCAACACATTTTCGTTTAATGAAAAGGCTCTGTAATGATCGCTGTCTTTCATAATGTGCCCTGATAAAATTATTCGGTTGTTTATTTTTTTTATTTCTAGTGGTACATGAGTTGCCACAGGAAAATTATTTTGCATTCCGGCAACGAATGCAAATGGTTTTTTTTGCATGAATTCAAAAACCTTCTCTTCGTCTGTCTCAGTAAAGTGGGCATTTTTGTACATAGCAGGTATTCTAAAATAAAATTAATTTTCAATTGCCAAAAACTCTTCAATTATTTTTCCAAATGTATAAACTTCTTCAAATGTATTATACAAAGGAACCGGCGCTATACGAATCACGTCAGGCTCTCTCCAGTCTGCTATCACTCCATTTTTATTCAAAAAATTAAAAATCTCTCTTCCTTTTTCCGGAATGAGAATAGAAACCTGGCAACCATGTTCACGTTCCTCCTGAGGTGTTATTATTTCCAGTCTCTTTATAAAAGAATTATTGTTTATTTCATTTAAAATAAAAATAAGATACGCGCTCAATAGCCTTCCTTTTTCGATTATATTTTCAAAACCGGCTTCTTCAAAAATATCGAGAGAGGCCTTATGCGCGGCCATACTTAAAACCTCTGTATTGCTCACATGCCAGCCCTCTGCAGTTGGAATAGGATTGAATTCCTTTTTCATTTGAAACCGTTCATGCTTGTTTGTCCCGGCCCAGCCGGCCAGTCGCAAAAGTGATTTGTCAGCAATATAACGCTTATGTATAAACGCTCCGGCTATACCACCGGGCCCTGAATTCAAATATTTATAAGAACACCATACGGCAAAGTCAACATCCCAGTCATGCAACTTTAATTCAACATTCCCAACTGCGTGCGCCAGGTCAAATCCACTTATGGCGCCTGCTTCATGTGTTGCATCAGTAATGGACTTCATATCGAATACCTGTCCCGAATAATAATTGACACCGCCAAATATCACCAAAGCCGTTTCGTTCCCGTTTTCTTTTATTACAGAAAGAATATCTTCATTCCTTATTGAGAATTCACCCGGTCTTGGCTTTATTTCGATCAAAGCATCCACGGGATCATAACCATGCAATTTTAAATGCGATGCGATAGCATATTGATCAGAAGGAAATGCCTTTTCTTCACAGATAATTTTATAGCGATTTTTAGAAGGCCTGTAGAAGGTAATCAAAAGCAAATGCAGATTGATAGTTAACTGATTCATTACAGCGATTTCTTCAGGCAACGATCCTACAATCGGAGATAACTTTCCCGGGAATAAATCATGATAATTTACCCAAGGGTTTTTGCCATGGAAATGGCCTTCCACGCCATAGTTGGCCCACGTTTCCATTTCATTAAGTACATAATCCTGGGTAGTCCCGGGCTGAAGTCCTAATGAATTTCCATTAAAATAAATGCTCTCTTTTCCATGAATAACAGGTATATAGAACTGACCCCTGAAATTATGTAATGGATCCTTTTTATCTAATTGCTCTGCAAATTCAATTGAATTCTCAAAAACCATTTTTTGTTCGTTTACTGCTCCGGCAATATTACTAATTGTAAAATCATTTTTCGTTAATGATTTCTAATTAAAAACCAGTAGCTAAATAATATTTTGAATCTTTGCCCATATTTGAGTATGGCAATTCAAATGAAGACCCAGGTAACAGTTTCAAATAATATTTAGAAGAAGAGACAACAAGAAATATGGATACTTATTTCACTATTGAGAGCAATGCTATCGCTGAATACAAAGACAGGGGAAGTCGTTTTTTGGCACATTCATTTCCTTTAAAAGATGCAGTAAACCTTAAGAAGCATCTGCAACAATTAAAAAAAGAACATCCCAAAGCGGCGCATTATTGTTTTGGCTACCGAATAGGAATTGATGGGAACAATTTCAGAAGCAGTGATAATGGCGAGCCTGCAGGTACGGCAGGAAAGCAAATCTTAGGACAAATAGATTCAAAAAATCTTACTGATATTTTGATAATTGTAGTCAGGTATTTTGGTGGGACTTTATTGGGCGTGCCAGGCCTCATTAATGCTTATAAGACCTCGTCATCATTGGTATTACAATGTACGCCGGTCGTTCAGAAAGCGATTGAAATCAGGTATGAATTACATTTTAATTATACGGAGATTAATGAGATAATGCGTATCATAAAGCAATATAATTGTACCATTCATAAAAATGAAATGCAATTATTTTGCAAAATAGAAATTGGCATTCCGAAAAATAAGATAGAAGAGATCACAGCTTCTTTAAGCGACATCAAAAATTTAGAAATTCATAAATCAAACTAAGAAAAAGAAAACCCCAAATGAAACAATTAAGGATACACTATTTTCAGCACGTCCCTTTTGAAAGCCCAGGAAATATTGAAGTTTGGTGCCATGAAAACGGGCATACTCTTACCTCTACTAAATTCTATGAAAATCCTACTTTGCCTGCTTTGGCAGAAATTGACTGGCTCGTTATCATGGGAGGGCCTATGGGAGTTTATGATGAGAAAAAATACAACTGGCTTGCCGATGAAAAGCAATTCATCAAAGAAGCAATTGCCGCCCGAAAAACAATTATTGGAATTTGTCTCGGCTCACAATTATTAGCAGAGATATCAGGCGCAAAAGTATATCCCAATAAATATAAAGAAATTGGATGGTTCCCTGTTGAACTGAGCCATGATGCAATGCACAATAAATTATTCGCAGGTATTAACAGCCCAATTACAGTTTTTCATTGGCATGGCGATACTTTCGATCTGCCTGAAAATGCCGTTCACCTGGCACATTCAGAAGCATGCCGGAACCAGGCTTTTCTTTATAAAAAAAATGTATTGGGACTTCAATTCCACCTGGAAATGACAAAAGATACTTTGAAAGAAATGCTCAAAACTGGAAAATCTGAATTGACAAAAGAAAAATATATCCAATCAGAAGAAGAAATACGAAGCCAGGAAAAATTTATTGAAAATAACAAGAAGGTATTATTCCTTATTCTGGATAGGTTAGCCAGACAAGGATATTAAAATAATTCGTGCTAATTCGTAAAACCAGTCTGCCGTCAGGCAGATTCGTGGCAAAAAAATTATTTAAATCTTTCACTCAATTCTAATTCACTGCTTCCCAGTTTATATTTATAAAACCCCTCTCCCGTTTTTATTCCCAGGTTATTGGCATTTACCATATTAGTAAGAAGCGGGCAGGGAGCATATTTGGGATTGCCAAAACCATCATGCAATACTTTTAGAATAGAGTAACAAACATCAAGACCAATGAAATCAGCTAACTGCAATGGACCCATGGGATGCGCCATTCCGAGTTTCATCACGGTGTCAATTTCTTCTACACCACCCACACCCTCGTACAAACTATAAATGGCCTCATTGATCATTGGCATCAGTATTCTGTTGGCAATAAAACCGGGATAATCATTTGCTTCACAAGGAACCTTTCCTATTTTTTTTGAAAGATCAATGATCGTTTTAGAAACAATTTTATCAGTTTCAAAACCATTAATGATCTCTACCAGTTTCATTACGGGCACAGGATTCATAAAATGCATTCCAATAACTTTGTCCGGCCTTTTGGTAACTGACGCAATTTTGGTAATAGAAATAGAAGAAGTATTGGTGGCAAGAATGCAATTCTCCGGAGCTGCTTCATCCAGTTCTTTGAAGATCTTTAATTTTAAGTCCGTATTTTCTGTAGCAGCTTCCACCACGAGGTCGCAGTGCTTTACGCCTATATTAAGCGAAGTAAAAGTTGAGATATTTTCAATCGTTTTGTTCTTTATATCTTCTGAAATACTGTTATTCGCAATCTGTCTGTCGAGATTTTTTTTAATAATGGTAATAGCTCTATCCAATTGGATTTGCGAAACATCTACAAGATTTACAGAAAAATGATGCTGCGCAAATACGTGTGCAATACCGTTTCCCATTGCTCCTGCACCTATTACAGCAATATTCTTTATCATCATAATTATTTATTTCATAAACAAAAGTATGAGAAAAAAATTTGCAGCATATCCCTGGAGTACATTTCAAATTATATGAAGTTGCTAACAATCAATAATCTTGTTTTAGCCTGGAGTATCCATTATACAAGGTTGGCACCTTGAAATCCGAAACGACATTTTGAAATGCATCCATCCTCCCGGACTTTAGATCCATATAAAGTAAATAAACCCTGTCTGCCTGACGCAGTCAGGCAGGAAATAATATAGATTTCTTATTAAAAAGAAAGTAACGTTATTGGCTTTTAAAATCGCCTCTTTTCCAGGCTTTGATAAATTCTGCCCATGCCATGGGATTAAAAATGTTTTGCGGCGGAAGCTGGCCTGCGGAATAGAATTTCTTAGCGTTTTGTTTAAAATAATAATTGGTAGCTTCTTTTCCATCTATAGGGTAGGCAGATAATAACGCTCTCCGGTTAGCTTCAGAGAGATTCTGCCGCGCTATCTCCTGCAGATCGTCAGGAACTTTTGTATTGGCAAAGTCGCGTTCAAATTCCTCCCGTGTTGGATATTTTTTTATTATGGTAGCGGGAAGATAAACTGTATCCTGAACCATCAATTGTATCATGCTAAATTGGTGGCCTTCCAGGTTGCTGGGAATAGTTACCGTTTTAGGCTTATAACCTACGCTGGTAAATTCCAATCGGTCACCTTTCAAAACAGCTATAGAAAAAACACCCTGATCGTTGGAGAGGGTTCCCTGGTTGCGGCCCTTCACCATGATGCTCACGGAAGGTAAAGCCTGCAGGCTGTCCGCAGACATTACCACTCCGTAGAATGTTATAACGGAATCCTGGTAGTTTTCAAATTGCGCCTTTACAGAAAGCGGAACTATAAATAAAAGAAATAAAAAGTATAGTATAAATTTTTTCATGTATTAAAATATAAAGTTCGGAAATTATTCTCACAAGTTCCCTTTAAGGTAAACAAAGTAAGGGTATCAATGTTTAAATTTGCAGGCAATAATTCTTTTTAACAAAAAATTGAACCATGACTGAAAATGAAGTATTGAAAGCGCTTAGTACTGTCGAAGAACCGGATTTTAAAAAGGATCTCGTAACCTTAAATATGGTGGAAGACATCAGGATTGAAAATAACACAGTTTCATTTACAGTTATACTTACCACTCCAGCCTGCCCTTTAAAAGATATTATAAAAAACAGGTGCTATACTGCTATTCATTCCATGATAAATGAGGATGTGGAAATCAAAATAAATTTCACGAGCAAAACCAGCTCCCTGCGAACAGACAAGAAAGATGTATTGAAAGATGTAAAAAATATTATTGCTGTTGTGAGTGGAAAAGGAGGCGTAGGAAAAAGTACCGTAGCAGCTAATCTCGCACTTGCCATAGCTGCAGGTGGCGCCAAAGTAGGATTGATGGATGCGGATATTTATGGGCCGAGTGTGCACATTATGTTTGGCATCCGCGGCGAGAGGCCTCAGATGCGTGACGTAGATGGAAAAGGAAAAATAGTTCCTATCAATCGCTATGGAATTAAAGTAATGAGCATCGGATTATTGGTAGATGAAAGACAGGCAGTTGTTTGGCGTGGCCCGATGGTAAGCAGCGCTATCCGCCAATTTGTTTCGGATGTAGATTGGGGCGAACTGGATTACTTAGTCATTGATATGCCGCCCGGCACCGGCGATATTCACCTTACAATTGTACAATCAGTACCGGTTACAGGCGCGATTGTGGTAACTACCCCACAATTGGTAGCTCTCGCCGATGCCAAAAAAGGAATCACAATGTTTAGCCAACCCGGCCTGAAAGTACCTGTGATAGGGCTTGTAGAGAATATGAGCTATTTTACTCCCTCAGAATTGCCGGATAATAAATATTATATTTTCGGTAAACAAGGCGGTAAAAATCTTGCAAGTGAATTTGACATTCCCTTCCTCGGAGAAATACCTTTAGTACAATCCATTCGCGAAGGCGGCGATATAGGTATCCCGGTTATGCTCGGTGATGATGCTGTTTCCAAAAAAGCATTTACTGAATTTGGCGATAATGCCATCAGAGCTATTTCAATGAGAAATGCGCAAGTGGCCGCTACAGAAGTGAGTGAGGCGCTGGAAGTGGGATAAAATTTTTGAAAAACTGTTTGAGCTATGCAAATAAATGTTCCTAACCATGAAACAGAACCTAATTATCATTCTTCAAAGAAAAATTTTGATGAGGACGTTGATTATGAAAAAGGATTTAAAATTGATGAACTGTTTCCTGTTCATTCAATTGGAATAAAAACTAATGATGATAATTTAGTTTCATTCGACAAATTTTCTCATTGCAACAATAAATACCATTATCGTGTATTCGATGATAGATTTATTAATTATGAACCAGAGAAAATAATCACACAGGATACTACGATGAGAAATTTAATTACCGGAAAGAATATTTCATTAATAACTACAAGACAGGAAAGCGCTTTTGATTTTCAACATGTTTTCTTAAGTAAGCTATTGGTAGATATAAATTCTATTTCTCTTCAGACCAAAGAAATATCGTATTGTTTTCCTCTTTATTTCTATCCGGAAACCAGCGCCCAACAAACCACCGATCAAACAGCATCTAAAAGAACCCCAAACCTCAACCCCGAAATCGTAAATCAAATAGCTACCAAATTATCCTTATCCTTTACCAACGAAAAAGAAATCCCAATAGAAGGAGAAGTATGTTTTATCAATAGTCCGGAAGTACGCCCGGAGTTTAGATTAACGTTTGCGCCGATAGATATCCTGGATTACATCTACGCGGTTTTATATTCGCCATCCTACAGGAAAAAATACAAAGAGTTTTTAAAAATAGATTTTCCAAGAGTGCCTTATCCAAAAGATAACGCCACGTTTTGGAAATTAGTAGCGTTGGGTGGAGAATTAAGACAAATACATTTATTGGAATGTTCTGTTGTAGAAAATTACATTACACAATATCCGGTGGATGGAAATAATATAGTCGGGAAAATTAAATACCAGAATAACCAAGTATTTATAAATGAAACGCAGTATTTTGATCATGTGCCGCAAATAGCGTGGGAGTTTTATATCGGTGGTTACCAGCCTGCACAGAAATGGTTAAAAGACCGGAAAGGACGCGAACTTAATTTTGAAGATATATCCCACTATCAAAAAATGATTGTAGCATTAATGGAAACGGACAGGATTATGAAAGAGATTAATAAGATTGAAATTGTGTGAATTAATATAAGCCTCGAAACATACTACATTACTTAAAGGAGCAAAACAATAATAAATTCAAAAAGTTTCTGCAATTTATCACGTCTCTTGTCAGGTTTTATAAAACAATCCGACTATTCAGTTGAACATATTATTTACAAAAATTAAAATCAAAAAAATGAAACAATTAATTTGTGCCGTAGCACTTGTAATGAGTTTTTCTTTTGCGGCAAGCGCTCAAAAAGTTCAGCCCAAAGTTATTGCGTTACTTACCAAAGCATCCTGGTGCGTAGTATGCCAGGCCAATGGCCCCCGGTTTATGAAAGACATCATGCCGATGGTAAATGAAAACAAAGAGGTGAAAATGGTAATGAACGATCTTTCCGATAAAAAGACCACTGCTATGTCGAAAAGAATGCTCGAAAAAATCGGTATTTACGATTTTGCAGAAAAGAATCCCGCAACAGGAATGCTTTATTTTTTTGATGCCAACACAAAGAAACTTCTTTCACAAGTAAGCCTGGCACAATCTAATGAAGAAATAGAGAAAGCCTACCAAACTGCACTGAAGAAAGCATAGAGAATATAGATTTCTTTTGTGGTTTTGGTTCAATAAAATAGTGAAGGTGCATTTTGAACCTTCACTATTTTCATCAAAAAGAATTTGAGTAAGTTTGATGAACCAAATTTTAAACGCAGCGCGCTTTATTTTCATGTCGTTTAAAAATGAAGATGAAATGAAACATAATAATGGAATCTGTAAAATATCAAAGTGAACCGGCTGTTGTAATTAAAGAGTGGGTCGAAGCGTATTCCGATAAAATGTACAGTTGGTGTTTGTATAAAACCAACAGCAGGGAAATTGCAGAAGACCTGGTGCAGGATACCTTTATGGCGGCATTTCAATCTATAAAAAAATACGAAGGAAAAAGTAATCCTAAAACATGGCTTTTTAGCATTCTCAATAATAAGATTGCGGATCATTTTAGAAACCTATACCGCAATCCTACCGTAACAGAAAGCAAAATAAACCAATCGTCAGATGCATCTTTTTTCGAAACCTGGTTTGATGATAATGGTAGCTGGCTAAAGGAGAAGAGGCCGCATGCATGGCCGGAGGAAGACGCACACCTGCTTGATAATAAGATTTTCGTGAAAGTGCTACAATCGTGTATGGGCAAACTACCACCAGATTGCAATGCAGCCGTTCAGTTGAAATATATTGAAGGAAAAAAAGGAGAAATAATTTGTCAGGAATTAAAGATTTCGCCCACTAATTTTTGGCAGCTATTACACAGAGCAAGATTGCAACTCAGAAGATGCCTTGAAATAAACTGGTTTAAAAAATAGAAATAATGAAAAAGATCATGCATTGGATCATGCTTTCCTGTAAGAAGGCAACAGAGTTGATAGAAAAGAAATTATTGACAAAACTTTCTTTCAGGGAGAAAGTACAATTGAAAATGCATAAAAGCCTGTGCGATGCCTGCACCTCTTACGAAAAGCAAAGTAAATTAATGGATCAATTATTGAGTAAACATATTCACGATGATGGCGATGGCATTCAAAGTGATGGCGTTGTTGAAAATGATGATTTGAAAAAAAAGATACTGGAAAAAATAAAATAAAAAAAGTAGCTATAAAACAATTCCACCTGATTGGCGAAGAGAGTAAATATGTCCATTCAGAAGAAAAATTACCTGCAGGCTTAAAAGGGAAAATTATAAGAATGATTGAAGAACAAATTTGAGCCTTTCGTCATCTTCCTCCCAATAGTCATCTTATACTATAGTTAAATTGAAGCCTCATTGATGAGACGGTATTGTGCCAGTGTCCTTGCATTACTGTAATCATTTTTTATCATGCCTTATTATTTTCCATATTACAGGATATAAAATGCAATTTTGCATATAGAAAGTCGCTAAATAATTGCATTTAGCGTGTCAGAGTCCATTGAAAATTTGTCAATTTTATTAAATGCAGATTTGAGAAATTTTATTTTTCAATAACATTCAGTATGGTGTATTCTTCGATAATTAAAGAGTTTATTAAACCTTAAAATATAAAACAATGAAAAAATTTCTGTGCATTCCTGCAATTTTTCTATTCGGATTAATGTCTTGTAATTCCGGCAGCGGCAATGAAACTACTGCTACCGCGGATTCAACCACAATGCAGGATACATCTCATTCTGCAATGAACATGCCTGCGGTTGAAACCCTTCCCCAAGTTCCTGCTGATGCTAAAGTGTTTTTTAAGAGTCTTAAAGATGGACAGACGGTGACTTCACCTCTAAAAGTAGAAATGGGTGTTTCGGGGATTTCAATTGATTCTGCGGGGGCTATAAAACCAAATTCAGGACACTTCCATATATTAATTGATGCCGGAGATTCAGTTGCTTCCGGAATAGTTATTCCGAAAGATAGCGCGCATCTGCATTATGGCAATGCACAAGAAGAGGCTACTATTACATTAACTCCGGGAAAACACCTGCTTACTTTACAGGTAGCTGATGGCGCACATCGTTCTTATGGTAGTAAATTAGCTACTTCTATTACTGTAGATGTGAAAAAATAAATGACAAGGCATTTGATTTATTAACTCCGGTTATTATGCCGGGGTTATTGTATCCGTTTTTAATCCTGTAAATAGGTTATTGAAATGCCTTGGATGGTATAGGCATAAATAAAATTTTTGTTCTTAGCAATGAATTTATAGAATACTTTCGGTGTCAGGTTTCTATTAACTTGCCGTCTGTAATAAAATGGAAGACAAAAAATACGACATCATTGTAATTGGTTGCGGTTCAGGCGGACTTAGTGTCGGCCTTTTTATGAGTATGGCTGGTTTTAAAGTTCTGATGATTTCAAAAACAGACCATTCAATTGGTGGCGATTGTCTGAATGATGGTTGTGTTCCCAGCAAGGCTTTTATACATGTAGCAAAAATGACACACCAGGCAAAAGAAGCAACCAACTTTGGGTTGCAATTGAATGGCGATATTGATATAAAAAAAGCGATCAATTATGTATATCAAAGACAGGAAATAATCAGAGAACACGAAAATGCTGCGTGGCTAAGAGACCAGGGAGTGGATGTGGCGTTGGGGATGGCACATTTTACGGGCAGGGATGAAGTAGAAGTGGATGGAAAAAGGTATAAAGGGAAAAAAATTGTTATTGCCACCGGCACCCAACCACGGAAGCTTACCATCCCCGGAGTAGAGCAGGTAAAGTATTACGATAATGAAAGTATTTTTCATCTTGAGGAACTTCCCAAAAAATTATTAGTTATTGGTGGCGGCCCCATTGGAATAGAAATATCCCAGGCCATGAACCGTTTAGGAAGCAAGGTTACCATCGTGCAGCGAGGGACGGTGATATTAAAAAATGACGATGAAGCAGTCACTTCAATTTTACGCGATCAGTTACAAAAAGAAGGGATTGGATTTTACTTTCAGGCAACCACTGACCATTTTGTTAATGGCAATGAAGCGGTAATAAAATTAAAAGATGGCAACACAAAAAATGTTCAGTTTGATGCAGTATTTGTAGGTGTTGGAAGAGAAATGAACCTGGAAATGTTACAATTGAAAAATGCAGGCGTTGATGTAAAAGAAGGCAAAATAGTAAAAAACAAATATCTGCAAACCACCAATAAAAATATTTTTGTTTGTGGTGATGTGGCCGGCGATCTTCAATTCTCACATGCCGCCGAATTTCATGCACGCATTCTGTTAAACAATTTCTTTTCTCCGTTTAAAAAAAAGCTGAATAATGACCACCTGTCATGGGTAACCTTCACTGATCCGGAAGTTGCTACTTTTGGCCTGAGTGAAAAGCAACTCAAAGAAAGAAATATCGGATACGAAAGATTGGAAAGGAGTTTTGATGAGGATGACCGGGCCGTAACAGATAATTATCAATATGGCAAATCAGTTCTGTTTATCAGCAACAAGGGTTTTCTAAAAAAGCAAAAAATATTAGGCGGAACCATGATCGCACCTGGTGCAGGCGAATTAATCCAGGAACTTATTTTAGCCAATACCAGCAAGCTTTCTATCAATGCTGTTTTCAACAAAATATATCCTTATCCAACTGCTTCAAGAATTAATCAGCAGGTAATTGTTCAATATAAATCAAAAGATTTAACGGGTACAGTCAAGTCTCTTTTAAAGCCACTTTATAAATTATTCAGCTAATGGAATACTGGGAAATATTTAAGGCGTGGTTTTTAGGCCTTGGCGAAAAATACAATGTCAATCCGTATATTTTCGGCAGTATTTATGTTGGCGCTATTCCATTTTTCTTTCTTTGCCTTAGCTGGACCATCAGAAGAATAAAAAATAAAAAGCCTTTTGTCTTACCATTATTACTTACGGGTTTTTGTTTTATTTCGGCATACCTGTATCTTATTGTCGTTGGCAAAAATATTCCTGCCTGGGTATATATTTTTATTGGTGTAATGGTGGCTTATAGTATTTATTCAACCATAAAAAAAATCAGAAAAAGTACTTAGAAAATAACATGGCAAAAAAGCTAATAGCTATGCAATTCTAATTAACCTTGGAAAACCTGATAAGCTTCATGTTCATTTTTTCTTCATGTGACTTGCACCTAACTACGATAATGAAGGGTTTATTACAAAATAAAAATACCAAATAAAAGTTTGCTTACTGATGTTTACATTCACGCTTCTCCGTTAACCGAAAGTTGATAAAGCCTCTTCTTGTTTAAGTTTACGTTTACATTCCAATAATGGCTGCCACCATCAAATACCTGTGAAAAGTCTGAGTTATATTTAAGCCTATTGTCCCAATAACCTTTAAGCCGGTCAGTCATTGTAAATCTGTCCCATTGAAAGTTGATGTGAATTATACTATCACCATGCTCATTGATAAAGCCTATGTATTGCCTAAAATATTTGTTCAAATTCTTTTCTAGGTATTTATGTTTTCCA
This sequence comes from Hanamia sp., assembly GCA_035693085.1. Classification (GTDB taxonomy): domain Bacteria; phylum Bacteroidota; class Bacteroidia; order Chitinophagales; family Chitinophagaceae; genus Ginsengibacter. The sequence goes on from DASSHD010000040.1 coordinate 12,946, forward strand.
GGTTGATTAAAGTGAGCTTTGTTTGCTTTTCTGATTTGGCTTTTTAAAATACTTTCTGCTAAAGCAATATTCTCTTTTGTTGGTGTAAATCTGTTTAATTTGTCTCCGGCCTGAATGAAAAGATTTTCCTCTGGATAAGAACTTTTGAAAATCGTTCCCCTGAAATGATTTGAAGTCACGCCGATCTTGTCAGTGTCACTTGTTTGAAAAGTAGCAATGGAAGTTTTGCAACTTGTTAGAATTGCTAAAACAAATATAATAATTCGCGAGTTTCTCATATAATAGCAATTTTACCGTGGATGTCGTCAGTCTTCTGCTGTATGCAAAATAAAAATATCGAATAAAAGTTGGTTTACAGTGCCTCTTCAAAAAAATGAATACCTGCGAAGGCTAAGTTTTTCGTTGAATCATAAAGACAATAAGCTATCTATCTCATGTGTCAATAATTTATCATTGTCGAATGATCCAATCTGCTTAAATACAAGGTTGCCACTGGGGTTGTAAATTAGGGTTGTTGGTATTGCATTGGATTTAATCATTCTATTTATAGTTCTACATTCGATTAAATCCTGAACAATAGCATAGCCACCATAAATGTGCGTATATCCATGAGGCAGACATGAAAGTGTAGGTAAAGAGAAGTGTCCCAGCTTTGAATAAAGGAACATCTTTCGATACATATCAGTCGTATCGGTCGCATTTAAGAATCTGTTCAACTCTGTTTCATTATCCATAGCAATGGTGATGAAAGCAAAACCTTTATGGTTTTTATACTTTTCATAGATGTCCTGAAGAATGGGAAGCTCTTTCATGCATGGTCCACAAAAAATACCCCACACGTTAACGACAGTCAACTTGTCTTTTGCGATCGTTCTTAAAGCAACAGAGTCGCCATTCAATAACTTTCCTTTAATATCAGGAACATCAGTAGTGTTTACTTTGCGGCTACAGCTACAAAATGAGAATACTGCAATCAGAATAGCGGAGAGATTTCTAATCATCTTTTATACTCTTTTTTTTAATCATTTTATTTAATAAAAATTTATTGTTACTACCATTGCTTGCGAGAAACTTAAAAGGTTTTATTTCAAAATAAAAATACCAAATAAAAGTTTGTTTACTGCATCTTGAATATTTAATGCCGTTGGCCGGGAGGTCAGACGGCGGCACTACTCACAAATATATAATTTTGAAAAATGCACCCACAGAGGCTAAACAAAAGTTGAACAAAGAATTTTCAGCCCCCCGGCAAGTATGCGGGGCAGGCGGAACTATAGATGAATAGCGAATCCCGATAGCTATGGGGACTGATGTT
>DASSHD010000041.1:0-3579 GCA_035693085.1 Hanamia sp.
ATGATTATGCTGAAATGGTAATGAAGATTGTTATGCGTTGGAAAAGGATGGGATTTTTAAAAGAAGAAGACAGGCAAAGGTTGATGATTGGGCTCAACATGATGCGCATGGTTTGCAACAGTACGTACATTATAGACCAGGAAACCAATCATCAAACCAAGCTCGATGAACTGTTTGATATTTTGGAAGAAGTAATTGCAGCAGGCGAAGAAAAAATCGTGATTTTTAGTCAGTGGGAAAGATTCACAAGGCTTATAGCTCACCAGTTGGACGAGCAAAAAATCGGTTACGCTAATTTAAACGGGAAGGTACCAAGCCATAAACGAAAAGAATTATTTGACCGGTTTAATAATGATGATAACTGCCGCATTTTTCTTTCGACCGATGCAGGCGGCGTGGGGCTTAACTTACAGGCTGGTTCCATAATGTTCAATATGGATTTGCCATGGAACCCCGCTGTGCTGGAACAACGTATTTCACGTATTTACCGCCAGGGACAAAAAAGAAATGTAAGTATCGTCAATTTTGTGGCGCGCAATACCATTGAACATGGCATGTTAGGAAAGTTGAAATTTAAAAGAGCTTTGGCAGAAGGAATTTTAGACAATGGCGAATCAAATATTTTTGTGGGCGACAGCAAGTTCAATGTATTTATGAAAGACATTGAAAGCCTGTTTGAAGATGAAACCCTTACCACAACTCATGTTGACAGCGATGGAGAAGATGAAACCTCTGCAGAAAAACCGGTAGAAGCCAAAGAGAAAGAAGCGCCAACAACCTATGAAGACGACGATGTAAAACAAACAATTGCCCAAAAAGCGCCTGAGCAGCTTAAATTATTTAGCGATAAACCGGAACAGCAATTAATACAAACCGCTTCCTCATTCTTTACCCAATTAGGGAATGTATTATCAGATGCGAAAGCAACGGAAAACCTGTTGCAATCCATCACCAAAAAAGATGAAGCTACCGGGCAAATCTATTTGCACATTCCTGTAGAAAATGAAAATGTAGTTAAAAATGCTTTTACAATATTGGCCGGATTGTTTAAAGGGATGGCAGGAAAGTAACAGACAAAAACAGAAAGATTTTTCGGAAGTAATAATCTAATTTGCGTGAATCAGGAAAATAAGAATCATTATTATTTGCCTGCCTACCGGACAGGTAAGTTTGTTTGCTGTTTATGGACGTAATAAAAATCAAATTCTTATTTTCCAGCCTCGGTCGGTGTCCTCACCGCCCGAAATCACAGCCACAATTTGAAAGGCACACGTTTATTAAAAAGTAGGTTATTAAAAAAAGAGAATCAGTATCTTCATTCCAACTTTCAATTTATAAGCCACAAATTCGCAAAAAATAATTCGTGTCAATTCCTGTCTGCATGACGCAGTCAGGCAGGCGTGAAATTAGTGTGGATTTATAACAAAAATCAATTGCCATGCAAACAGTTCAATTACCTTCATTAGACAAAACAATTTCAATAAACCCGGAGCAAATAGAAGAGTTCCGCAAAAATGGCCATACTCTTACGGATAACATTATTTCTTCCGAAGAACTGGTGCCCTACCGGGAAGCCATACTCGAAGCCGCTGAAAAGTTCAATACCGAAAAAAGAAAAATGAAAGACCGCGATACTTATGGCAAAGCATTTTTACAAATCATGAATCTTTGGACACGGGATGAAAATGTAAAGCAATTTGTAATGGCAAAACGTTTTGGAAAAATTGCAGCAGACTTATTGGGCGTTAAAAATGTTCGTATTTACCACGATCAGGCTTTGTTCAAAGAAGCAGGCGGAGGGCCAACTCCATGGCATCAGGATCAATATTACTGGCCAATAGATACACACAACACCGTAACTATGTGGATGCCTCTTGTAGATATTAATGTGGAAATGGGTATGCTCACATTTGCATCTGGTTCTTATCATTCGGGCTTTGCATTGAACAAGGAAATCTCTGATGAATCGGAACAGGAGTTTGATGATATTGTAACAAAAAAGGAATACACCGTCAGCCGTGCGGAAGAAATGAAAGCGGGAGATGCTACATGGCATTATGGTTTTACTATCCACAAAGCGCCCGGAAATAATACTGATAAAATGCGTGAAGTAATGACGATCATTTATGTAGCTGATGGTGCGAAGATTACCCTACCCGAAAATGAAAGGCAGGAGAATGATCATAAAACGTGGCTGAAATCTAAAGAAGTAGGAACGCTTGTTGATTCAGAATTAAACCCACTGGTGTTATAGATGCAAACCTGCCAGGTTTTAAAAACCTGGCAGGTTTGTGGATGAAATAAAATCCATTCTATTTAACATCACTAAATTCATTTCTAAAGACGACAGTCCCGTCAAATACATCTACTAATACAGGCTTTGTTTTATCAATACCGCCACTCAATAGTTTTTTACTAAGTTGGTTAACAATCTGTTTTTGAATTAATCTTTTCAAAGGCCTTGCACCAAACTGAGGATCAAATCCATTCTCGGCAAGGTAATCCAATGTATAATCGGTAAACTCAAGTATCACGCCGTTTTTAGCAAGTTGCTCTTTCAAATCATTCAACTGAATTCTTATAATCTCTTTGATATCATTGATCAATAAAGGCTGGAACATGATCACTTCATCAATACGATTCAGGAATTCGGGCCTGATGGTTTGCCTTAACAAATTCATGACTTCACTTTTTGTACTTTCTACCACCTCTTCTTTATTCTTTTCAGTAACGTTTTCAAAATTAGCCTGAATGATCTGGCTTCCCATATTACTGGTCATGATGATAATGGTATTTTTAAAATTGACTACACGTCCCTTATTATCAGTTAATCTTCCATCATCCAAAACCTGCAATAAAATATTAAATACATCCGGATGTGCTTTTTCAATTTCATCCAATAAAATTACGCTGTAAGGTTTTCGTCTAACCGCTTCCGTTAATTGCCCACCTTCATCATAACCAACATACCCGGGAGGCGCTCCTATCAGTCTGCTCACAGAATGTTTTTCCTGGTATTCGCTCATATCAATACGGGTCATCATGCTGTCATCATCAAAAAGATAATCCGCCAATGCTTTAGCTAATTCTGTCTTACCTACGCCGGTAGTTCCCAGGAAAATAAAAGAACCAATTGGTTTTTTGGGATCGTGCAAACCGGCGCTGCTTCTGCGTACCGCATCGGCAACCGCTTCAATAGCTTCATCCTGCCCGACTACACGTTTATGCAATTCATCTTCAAGGTTCAGTAATTTATCTTTTTCACTTTGAAGCATTTTATTTACCGGAATTCCTGTTGCCTTCGCCACACTCTCCGCAATATCTTCTGCATCTACTTCTTCTTTCAATAATCTTTTTTCACTTATTTCATCAAGCTCAACAGTGTATTCAGCAATTAGCTTTTCCTGGCTTTGCAATTTACCATAGCGTATCTCTGCTACCTTTCCGTAGTCACCCTCACGCTCTGCTTTTTCGGCTGCCATTTTCAGGTTTTCCATTTCCGCTTTGGCATTCTGCACTTTTTCTACCAGTTCCTTTTCCTGTTGCCACTTGGCTTTAAACGTATCCCTCTCTACCGAA
>DASSHD010000042.1:0-2897 GCA_035693085.1 Hanamia sp.
TCCAGCTTTATCAATAAAGATTTAAAAAATGATTTGATTCCAAAAAAACAAACTGGAAGGCCGGGATCTATCGACCATGAAGGCCTGAATATTCTAAAGGTTATCGTATTACGTGAGCCGGATAAAATCCTATCAGAATACTGTGATCTTTTTGAAAAAGAAACTGATATATTTATAAGCCTCCCAGTGATGTGCAGGGCTTTAAAAAAATTAAAATTACGCAGAAAAAAGAAAAGTTTTTATGCTCAAGAACAAGATAGGCCAGATGTAAAAAAAAAGACAAGATTTTATTGATTCAATAGAAGGAAAAAATCCTGAGAATTTTATATTTATTGATGAATCTGGTGCAAATACAGATATGACAAGCGAATATGCGAGAGCTGAGGGCGGAAATCGTGCGAAAATGCCCAAGCCGGGATGTCACTGGGATCACTTTTCGATTATAGGCGCAATCTCAATCTTTGGTATTGTAGCATTGGCGTATGGAAAGTGGGCAACAAACGCATTGACTTTTTTAAGCTTTATCAAGGATTTTCTTTTGAAAAAGTTGCGAAAGGGTCACGTCATTTTCATGGATAATGTGCAGTTTCACAAGCATTCAGAGGTTCAAAAATTAATAGAATCAACTGGGGCAAAACTTGTTTTCCTACCGCCTTATTCTCCAGACTTTTCACCTATCGAAAAAATGTGGTCAAAAATTAAGCATTATTTAAAAAAGTTAAAATCCTGGTCATCTGCAGAATTTCATATAGCGCTTTCTTCAGCACTCATGGAACTGAATGATGAAGATTTTGAAGAATGGTATGATTGTTGTGGTTATGCCATGGTGTGAGAGGGAATTTTAGGAAACCGCTATAAATCAAAAGGAAGAAAATCGCTTAACAAAAACAAACAAATAAGAATATGCAGTCATACATGGAAATATAATAAAAGTGGAAGAGAGGCATTAGTGGTAGCAACCTCATTGCAACATCGTGAGGAATTTTCATGTAAAAAAATAATTGCAATATACGAAAAAAGGATGCAAATTGAAGAATCATTCCGTGATCTTAAATCGCACAAATATGGATTTAGTTTTGAGGATGCATATAGTAGATCAATAAATCGTATAGAAATATTGCTGCTTATTGGTATGCTGGCATCTTTCATGGCTTATTTAACAGGCTATGTTGCGGAGCAAAAAAAACTTCAGTTTCAATTTCAGGTAAACTCAGTCAAAAGAAATCGAATGCTCTCATTATTATTTTTGGGTTGTCAAGTTATTAAGAAAAAAATCAGGGCCATCCACTGATTAGATAGCTGACATAATTGAATATGCAGCTTTTGGGCGGTCAATCCACGAAAATATTGAGTTTTTGGCTATAAGAGAGAGACGCTTTTCATTTTTCTACTTGCCCGTTGGGCTTAAAACTCCTTTGCCGCGTAGCGGCAATAGTCGTTTCAACTGGCCTGCGGCCAAAAGGGCAAACTTAAACCATAGCTAATTTCGGTTTTATTATGCTGTTTTTTGACATGTATCGAAGTATTTTTGTTGCACGATCTTTAGACCAACCAGAAGCTTTCCTGGCTGTTTTGATTGCAATTTTGTCTCCAGTTGCTTCTTTGTAGCGTCTTATCATATTTATGACTAATTTTCTTACTACAGCCATATTTTGAGCCGATCTTGCGGCGCTCAATGTAGTTCTATCTTCATTAAAAACAACATCTAAAATCCAATGAAGTTTGTTCTCAACGGCCCAATGCTCCCTGGAATATTCCAAATGTTTTTTAGGACAGGCTGCTGTACTTGAAATATAAAATGCAACATCTGTCTGAATTTTACCTTTTAAATGTCGTTCACGTTCAATGCAACAAAGGCTTTTTAAGCCTATCCAATCCGCATGTTCTTTCCGAATCCAGTTTATTTTATCCGTAGACCAACATCGACGTAGTTCAAATCTACCATGACCTTTATCTGCTTCTTCGTAAAATGACAACCCTTCTTTTTTAAGGAATAGGTCCTTAACGTTGCCCAACAATAAACCTTGGTTACCCTTTAAAGCTAAAAAATAATCACCCTTTTTCTCTATCACCTTTTTAACAATTTCTTTTTGGCAATTCAAAGCATCAGCTGTTATAACTGCCCCAGCGATATTTAATTTATCTAAAAAATCTGGTATTTCCGAACTTTCATTAACTTTATTTTCTATGTCCATTTGAGCTAATGCAATTCCGCATCTGGTTGATAAAGCATGTAACAAATGAACGTCACTCCCTCTTATTCGTTTACCATCTAATGCTATTATTTCTCCCGACCCATTGCAGTGAAGCCAATTTGCAAATGTTATTAAAAAATCTTCCATTTTTTTCTTTTCAATAATGCTGAAAACTTTAGATAAAAGGCTTTTTGATGGAATGCCATGCTCAAATTTGAAATATTTTCTTAAAAATTTAATGTTATCTTTCCCAAATCCTACAATTTCATCCCAGCTTTCAGCGCAACATAAAACACCAACAACTACCAAAAAAATTATTTCAGCAAGCGGATACAGTAATCGATTATCGTCGCGTGAATCTTCGATGGTATTGAAAAGTTCAATAAAGGCTTTTTCACTTTTTGCCAGCATAGATGATCTCCTAATTTGTTAGGAGGAGTTTATCACACATAGGGTCTTCTTTTGGCCGAAGGCCAGTTGAAACGACTATTGCCGCTACGCGGCAAAGGAGTTTTAAGCCCAACGGGCAAGTAGAAAAATGAAAAGCGCCTCTCTCTTATAACCAAAAACTCAATATTTTTCGTGGATTGACCACCCAAAAGCTGCATATTCAATTATGTCAGCTATCTAATCAGTGGATGGCCCTGTGCCTGCACTTAAACCCAAGCATATTAGAACTCAAGCTGATTTAAATGCCTATGA
>DASSHD010000043.1:0-3410 GCA_035693085.1 Hanamia sp.
TAGCACTATCTAACGCCCTTCAACTCTATTATGAACACCTGGGAAAGAATGAAACCTTATTTCCATGTTTCAATACTTTTTATGAATTTCTCCAAACTGAATTTGTGCAGGTATTGATTGATGATAAAGTAAAGGATAAGGATTTTGATGTATCTAATTTCCTGTATGTCTTACGTCCTTATTATAAAAACGGAGAATTTGATTATCTGCTGAACGCCACAGAGAATCTGGATTTATTACAGCAACGTTTTATTGTTTTTGAACTGGATAATATTAAAGACCATCCCATACTTTTTCCTGTGGTTACCATCATCATCATGGAAGTCTTTATTTCAAAGATGAGGAAACTAAAAGGTATCCGTAAAATGATTTTAATAGAAGAAGCCTGGAAAGCGATTGCGAAAGAAGGTATGGCTGAATACATCAAATATCTTTTTAAAACCGTTCGCAAATTTTTTGGTGAAGCCATTGTAGTAACACAGGAAGTGGAAGATATCATTTCTTCACCTGTAGTGAAGCAAGCTATCATCAATAACAGCGACTGCAAGATTTTACTTGATCAGTCAAAGTACCAAAACAAGTTTGATCAAATCCAGGAACTGTTGGGTCTTACTGAAAAAGAAAAAGCCCTCGTGTTGTCCATCAACAAGGCCAACGATCCATCAAAAAAATATAAGGAAGTATTTATCTCTCTGGGTGGTATGTTATCAAAGGTTTACCGGACAGAAGTATCAACAGAAGAATACCTGGCTTATACCACAGAAGAAAGTGAGAAACTGAAAGTGCATGAGTATTCAAAAAAATATGGAAGCATGAAAAAGGGAATAACAGCACTGGCAAATGACATGCGGAATGGAGTTTTATATGTTCTGGTCTTATTTGTTTTTTGCGTAAGCTGCAATACAACTGCTACAAAAGATATTTCAGGGATGTATGTAAATAGTTCTGAAAATGAATTCAGTATCGCTATGGATACTGTTGTGATCCGTCACTATAATAATAACACTTATTGGATTGAACGAAGGACAGGATTTAACCGGATTATTAATGGGGTGAAACAAGGTAAAAAATATAAAAAAGAAAGTTCTTTTGGCGTATTGGATAAAGAAAGTGGGCAGTTACAGGAACAAAAATATGGAAGAACCTATTCTTTTTCTGAATCTGCTAATGTACTGATTATTGGAAATGCATTTTATCGGAAAATAAAATAAATCAAACGATGAAAAAGCTACAGGTATGTATGATAGTTGTGTTAATAGGGATAGCGCCCGGAATAAAGGCCCAGGATCCGATAACGTTGATTATTAAACAGGGTATTAAAAAAGTAATCATTGCTGTGGATCTCAAAATTCAAAGGCTGCAAACTAAAACGATCTGGTTGCAGAATGTGCAAAAGGTGGAAGAGAATGCGATGTCCAAATTAAAACTAAACCAGATTACTGATTGGGTACAAAAACAAAAAGACCTTTACCAGAATTATTTTAATGAACTCCGGAAAGTAAAAGATGTGTTGTCCTATTATCACCGCATCAAAGAAATTACCCAACAACAAATTGCTTTAGTGAAGGAATATCATGAGGCTTGGAATGGTGTTCAGCAGGATGGTCATTTTGCGCCGAATGAAGTCCTTTATATCGGGCAGGTCTATACGGGGATCATAGATGCGAGTCTGAAGAACCTGGATCAGATAGCTCTTGTGATTAATTCATTCACTACTCAAATGACAGATGCAAAAAGAATGGAAATTATTAACCGGGCTGCAGATGCAATGCAAACAAATCTGAACGATCTCAGGTCATTCAATTCTCAAAATATTTTGCTTTCGCTTCAACGTTCCAAAGATGAAAATGATGTTGCGGTGGTAAAAAAAATGTATGGCCTTCAATAAAAAATGTATGAAAAAAATACTTACGATAATTTTAATTATAACTGTTTCCGGTGTGCGGGCCCAAAACTGGAAGGAGTGGACGCAACAGAAGAAAACTCAAATTAAATACCTGGTTAATCAAATTGCTGCTTTGCAAATTTATGCCACTTATGTGGAGAAGGGATATACCATTACAAAGAATGGATTGACTGCGATTAATAACATTAAAAAAGGAGATTTCTCTTTGCACGGTGAATATTTTACTTCGCTTAAAAATGTTAATCCAAAAATAAAATTGTATTGGAAAGTCGAAGATATTCTTGCCTTACAAATTAAAATTATTCAGGGCTATCACCAACAAAAAAATGCTCTCCGGCAAAGCAGTCAATTAACTCCGGATGAAATCATTTATTGCAACAGAGTATTTATAAATCTTTTGGATGGTTGTACCCATATTATTGATCAATTGATTTTACTGGTCACAGACGGAAACTTTCAGATGAAAGATGATGAGCGAATCAAACGGATTGATGCTTTACATGCAGAGATGAAGGATAAATATGTTTTTGCGCAACATTTCGCTAATGGAGCAAATGTGCTGTCAATACAAAGACTTATTGATGCAAATAATGTAAGAACGGGCAGGGCTTTGATGAATATTAGCCAATGAATTGATAATAAATAAACAGTGTGTATGAAAAAGTGTGTAATGAGTTTATTAATCTTTTTTTGTTGTGGGTTAACTAAAACGGTTGCCCAGTCACAGGAAGCAAAACAATTGCTTCTGGATGTACAGAAGCTGGCATCCCTAAAAAATATTTTGACGGATTTAAAGAAGGGATATGAGATTGTTTCGGATGGATATAATACCATCAAAAATATTTCTGAGGGCAATTTCAATTTACACCAGGCATTTTTAAATGGCTTATTGGAAGTAAGCCCGGCCGTTAGAAATTATAAAAGGATTGCAGACATTATAGCTGCGCAGGTAAAGATCGTTTCTGAATATAAAACAGCCTTCAGGCAATTCAGGGAAACCAATCTATTTACATTGGATGAAATTGATTACCTCTCTAATGTTTATAAAAATCTTTTCAATCAATCGGTAAAAAATTTAGATGCCTTGGTAACAGTAGTAACCGCCAATAAACTCCGTATGTCCGATGATGACAGATTAAGCGCTATTGATGATATCTGGAAAGAAGTTGAAAATGAATTGATGTTTCTCCGGCATTTTAATAGCAGCACCAAAATATTGGCACTGCAAAGAGCCAAAGATGCAAATGATGTATCTGCCATAAATCAAATTTACAATGTGAATCAATAATCAGAATGAGTATGAAAATGTGTGTAAGGATTGCGTTGATCGTGATATTGATATTGAACCTGCCTCTATTTTCTGATGCGCAGGGATTGGCCAACAATATTGGGGGACTAAAACAAGTGCTTGACCGGCTTTATGATGAGATGCTGCCACTCTGTTCAAAATTAATCGGTGTAGGGCGGGGTATCGCAGGCTTTGCAGCCACCTGGTATATCGCAT
>DASSHD010000044.1:0-2770 GCA_035693085.1 Hanamia sp.
TGCGGAGAAGAACAAAAGTGTATAGTATCCTGCAATTTTGTATGGTTCTCTGCAAAAATGTATGGTTTTCTGCAAAAGTTATTTTCTGAAATGCCCGGGATGATGTTTAAATCTCTTTTTGAAAGCAGCATTAAAAGTGGCCCGGTTATTATATCCGGTGGCATACATTGCTTCATTAATCCTTTTGCCTTCTTTCGTAATAAGCTCAAAGGCTTTTGTCATTCGGGTATCTTCTAAATAATGGCGGTAAGATTGTCCTTCATATTTTTTAAACAGGTGCTGCAAAGAGGAAATGCTTAATTCAAATTTCCGGGATATTATGGTAGCGTGTAAATTACTTTTGATATTGTCCTTAATGTATTTCTTTATTATTTCCACCCTGTTGTATTCGTGAAATAGCTCATTTGAGTCATCTTGTATTTGATTTCGGTTAGCCATGCCCGTACCTTTTTATTTTCATGCTTTGAGGATGTTTTTCAATTTGTTGGTAAGATTGATATCGGTACCGTTTCTCCATCCCCCTCTCCATTGGGAGTTATTATTAGGACACATTTTTTATTCGCTTTGAGCCAGATTCCATCCCTGATAAATATTAGCAAAGTGGACTACTCCTTTTTTTAGTATGACAGGGCCACCCGGTCGTTTGCTTATATAATTTAGTAAAACAGATAGAAAAAAATTACTAATTCTATGCAAACATAAATGTGATAATATACATTTGAGTTCCGGGCAACAACATATCTAAACCTGATTATTTATTCTTTCTTCATTAAAAATAACTGGTATCCAAGATTGAGTTCATTATAAATTTTAAAACCAAATTTCTCGTACCAGGGAATGTTTTTTAAAATATAAACAATGCACATCCACTTTTATCATCGGTTAAAAAAACCTCTCCGTATAAGTAACAAACATCAAATGAGTAGGCCAAAGGTTTTCTTATTCGCTGGTCTATTTCCGAGTCTTCTTACTTGCTAAAATGCCACCATCAATTGATAGATACAAACCTTCAGAACCTAAATAATATATCAAATAAAATACCCGAAACGATAAAAAAGATTTACAAAGCAGATAAAAGATTTGCAAGGCGGATAAAAAGATTTGCAATCAGGATCTTTTTGATAAGCCTAAATTAATGAATGGAAATAAAAACATTCATAGAATATTTATACACAGACTTCACGAGCATTTGTTTGTCTCTTTGAAATTATATTGTCAAAATCAGAATCGCGGTTATTTGTCCTTTTACTGCGAGATGTTTGTAGTATAAAGAGGGAAGTATTAATTTTTAAAAATAAAAATTTTTAAAAGATTAAGATGTGAATCCAGAATTTAATCGTTTAGATTTCTTATAAAAATTTAGGAACGAAAATGAAAAGTTTAAAAAAAATGGTCATGGTTTTACCACGACAGAAGGGAGGTAACTTTTATATAAATTCTCTCATGCATTTGTATTTCATGAAGGTGAGGAAAATCAAGAAGAGCTTATTACAGAAGCGCTATCAGGAATTAATTATAATTACTTACAGTAAAGATAGAGGTGCATAACAAGTATGCTTAAACGTAACAATTTACTTTTGTCGCAGATTGTATATTCTTACTTAGTTCCTTTTTACATTCTTATCTTTGGCATAGCCATTATTTAATTTTAATTATGAGTAAACAAAACTTCCTCCCACCGAAACCAAAAATAGGGACTTTTATAGACGTTCTCTCTGATTTCGGATTTAAGTTTTTGCTCGGGAGAGAACCTTGCAAGGAACTCCTGATTGATTTTTTAAATGAGCTTTTTAAAGGTAAAAAAGTAATTACGGATCTTACTTATAATAAAAATGAGCATTCCGGCCCGGTACCCAAAAGTCGTAAAATGATATTTGACCTTACCTGTACAGGAAAGGATGGAGAGCTATTTATTATTGAAGTACAACGAATCCGGCAGCAATACTTTAAAGACAGGGCAGTTTATTATTGTTCAAGGCTGATACACGACCAGGCTCCAAAAGGCGGTAAATGGGATTACCTGCCTACCGTCAGGCAGGTTCATTAAAGGAAGTTTATTTTATCGGGCTCATGCCTGCCCGAATGGTACAGGCGGGGATTTTGCCCTGGAAGATTCTGCTCCTGATGAATGTATCCATCATGTACACCTGACTTATGAAAAAACTGGCAAAGAATTTTACAAAAAATTAGGTCTTATTTTCATAGAAATACCTAAACCTGCCCGTCCGGTCAGGCGGGTTTACAAAGACAGAAAAGGAATTAAAAACCGGTGTGGATAAATGGTTGTTTGTATTGAAGAACATGAGCAGGTTAAAAAAGATTCCAGTAATTTTGAACACACGGATATTTTCGAAGCTATTTGATATAGCCGCAGTATCCAACTTAACAAAGGAGGACTATATGAAATACGAAAAAGACTTAATGGCATCCTGGGATGAATATGCAATTAAAAAAACATTGCGTGAAGAAGGGCGTGAAGAAGGTGCTGAACAGAAAAGCTATGAGGTAGTGAAGAATTTGCTTTCAGCCGGCGAATTTACTATTGCAAAAATTGCCAATTTTGCAAACGTAAGTGAATCCTTTGTGCGCAAAGTAAAGAAAGGTATGAAATAACTTTTAAAAATTTAATCATTTATAAAGGTTTTCAGGATGGGAACCTTTATTTTTTTTCTTTTTATTTTTTGATGATAACCTTTCCATTTAAAAAAAGACAGAAGTCCCTCTTATTTCTCCGTTGGCTGCAATTACCCTTAAGTAGTGAAGTGCCTAT
>DASSHD010000045.1:0-9414 GCA_035693085.1 Hanamia sp.
TAAAACCAATGCAAAAGCTGAAGCCATGAATAGTAAAATCCAAAAGTTCATTGCAGCAAACTATGGCGTAAGAGATAAAGATTTTTTCATGTATAGATTAGCTCGTTACTTTTCCTAGCACATCAAAATATTAATTAGCCCTTTGCTGCCTTTTTTATTTTTTAGAATTGAACAGCCCTGATTTTTTACGTTCATAAACCCATATTTCTCAAAAAAATGTATTTTTACCTATTAATTTTTACTAAATGGAAATTGTACCCGGGCCTTTATTGAAAACAATTGATTCCCCCGCTGATTTAAAAAAACTGGATCGCACTCAATTACACCAGGTTTCTGATGAACTGCGTCAATACATTGTAGATGAAGTAAGTGTACATGGGGGCCATTTTGCGGCAAGCCTGGGCGTGGTGGAGCTTACGGTGGCACTGCATTATGTTTTTAACACACCTTACGACCAATTGGTTTGGGATGTAGGCCACCAGGCTTATGGGCATAAAATACTTACAGGCCGCAGGGATAATTTTGATACAATTCGCAAAAAAGACGGCTTAAGCGGTTTTCCTAAAAGAGCAGAGAGCGAGTACGATACATTTGGCGTCGGCCATTCATCTACTTCTATTTCCGCTGCGTTAGGAATGGCAATGGCGTCACATTATAAAGGGGAAGACGACCGCCAGCATGTAGCCATTATCGGCGATGGAGCAATGACTGCCGGTGAAGCTTTTGAGGCGATGAATCATGCCGGAATTGAAAAAAGTAATTTGCTGATTATCCTTAATGATAATTGCATGAGCATTGATCCCAATGTTGGCGCATTAAAAGAATATCTTACCGACATCACTACTTCTCAAACGTATAATAAATTCCGTGATGATTTTTGGAAAGCGCTGGGAAAACTTCCGGGGAAAAAATTTTCCAGGAAGATGGTTTCAAAAATTGAAACTTCTTTAAAAGGAATGGTGAGCAGGAGCAGCAATCTTTTTGAATCGTTAAATATCCGCTACTTCGGCCCGATTGATGGTCATAATATTACCAAGCTCGTGGATACTTTGAGAGATATGAAAGACATTCCGGGTCCGAAGTTATTACACATCAAAACCGTGAAAGGGAAGGGTTATGAATTAGCAGAAAAAGATCAAACCAAATGGCATGCACCAGGATTGTTTGATAAAATTACCGGTGAAATTTATAAGAAAAAATTCGATCTTCCACAACCACCAAAGTACCAGGATGTATTTGGATATACCATTATTGAACTGGCAGAAAAGAATGATAAAATAATGGGTGTTACTCCGGCTATGCCAAGCGGATGTTCCTTAAAATATATGATGGAGCAAATGCCTGACCGCGCATTTGACGTGGGCATTTGCGAGCAGCATTCCGTTACACTCAGCGCGGGCCTCGCCACACAAGGCATGCGTGTTTTTTGCAACATCTATTCTTCCTTTATGCAACGTGCTTACGACCAGGTAATTCATGATGTTGCTATACAAAATTTACCTGTAATATTTTGTCTGGACAGAGCAGGGCTGGTTGGTGAAGATGGTTCTACTCACCAGGGCGCTTATGATATTGCCTATATGCGTTGCATACCCAATATGATCGTTAGCGCTCCGATGAATGAAAGTGAATTAAGAAATCTAATGTACACGGCACAATTGGAATCTACAAAAAATCCTTTTGTGATACGATATCCACGCGGGCAAGCTGTAAAAGCAGACTGGAGAACTGAAATGAAAGAAATTAAAATTGGTACAGGAAGAAAATTAAAAGATGGAGAAGAAGTAGCTATTTTATCGTTTGGCCATCCGGGAAATTTTGCAGCAGAAGCAATAAGAGATGTAAAACGGGAAGGATTCAATCCGGCGCATTATGATATGAGGTTTGTAAAGCCATTGGATGAAGAATTATTACACGAAGTGTTTCATAATTATTCAAAAATAATTACTGTGGAAGATGGAACTATCGTTGGTGGTTTTGGTTCGGCAATTTTAGAATTTATGAATGCCCACCATTATAAGGCTGACGTAAAGATATTGGGGATCCCTGATAAAATTATTGAACATGCCACTCAAAAACAACAACATATTGAAGCGGGTATTGACACGAATCGTATTGCAGATACTATCAGGGAAATGAGTAAAATAGATGTAAATAAATTATTGACAAAGTAAATAAACAGTAAACTAACTTATAAAACAGATTTCTATTTTTTACTACTGCAATTTATAATTAAAAGTGTTGTTATACACTTTCTTCCCGGTTAACTTACAAACCCGTTCTTTCCTGCTTTTTATTTTCATTTTTATTAGGGAAAGAATTCATTTTCTTGTCAAATAGGAATTAAGAGTTTTTCAGTTCCAGGGATATTTCATAAAATATTGGCTTCACTTTTGTGGTAGATGGGAAATTGATAAATAAAAAACATTCGGCTTTAAAAAGTTGAAATAATTATTTGTCTTTTACAAAAGAAAAATCTAAAAGTTATGAAATTATGAAAATAAAAGCTTTAGGTGGACAGGGATTAAAAGCCTCTGAAATCGGGCTTGGCTGCATGGGCATGAGTGAGTTTTATGGAGAAAAAAATGATGCAGAATCCATAAAAACCATACAAAGAGCTTATGAACTTGGAGTTACTTTTTTTGATACTGCCGATATGTATGGACCCTACACAAATGAAATCCTGGTTGGAAAAGCGATTCAATCTTTTAGAAAAGACATTACCATTGCTACAAAATTCGGAATCGTGAGAGATCCTTCAAATCCAAAAGCGCGTGGAGTAAATGGCAGGCCCGAATATGTAAAAAGCTCTTGTGAAGGAAGCCTGAAAAGATTAAATGTAGAAGTAATTGACTTATATTATTTACATCGCAGAGATCCTGATACACCAATAGAAGAAACAGTGGGGGCAATGGCACAATTAGTAAAAGAAGGAAAAGTAAGAGGAATAGGATTAAGCGAGGTGAATGTTGAGACATTACGAAAAGCACACGCAACATTTCCACTCACCGCATTGCAAACAGAATATAGTTTATGGAGTCGCGATCCGGAAGATAATATATTGGCAACCTGCAAAGAATTAGGTATAGCCTTTGTAGCCTACAGTCCGCTTGGGCGCGGATTTTTAACCGGGCAAATAAAAAAATTTGAAGATTTGGATAACAATGATTTTCGCAAAACCTCTCCGCGTTTCCTGGGAGAAAATTTTAATAAAAATCTGGCTCTTGTAAAAAAGATAGAAACCATTGCAAAAGAAAAAGGTTGTACACCTTCTCAATTAGCTTTGGCATGGGTAATTGCCCAGGGAGATTATATTTTTCCAATACCCGGGACCAAAAGAATAAAATACCTGGAGGAAAATATACAAGCAGCCAACATTTCATTATCAACAAAAGACCTTTCAGAGATAGAAAAAATATTTCCGAAAAACATAACTGCAGGGATGCGATACACAGAAGCGGGAATGAAAACCCTGAATCGTTAGACTAACATTTACAAAAATGAATTAATGCGTAATACATTTTGTGAATTACTTTTGCATTAATTTTTTTGTAGCAGAAAAATATTGAACTGTTTTGGCCTTTATAAATAAATTTCCAAAGCAAAAGTTTTAAATAAGACAGATAACTTAATAACAATTTAACATCCTCAAACAAAAATTTTTATGAAAAGAATTTCCTCATTATTATTAATGGCCATTGCCATTTTGTTCAGCAATATTTCAGATGCACAAACCTTTTCCCTTGGTGTAAGATCAGGGTTAAGCATTCCTAATTTAACTGCTGGTGGATCTGAAAAAAATCCTTTAAACACCGGATATAAATCAAGGCTTGGGCCTGATGAAGCCATCTTTGGCGAATATCATATTTCCTCCTTGTTTTCGCTCGAAGCAATGTTGGAATATTCTTCACAGGGTGGAAAGAAAACCGGAATGCAGGCTTTCACTAATCCCCAGGGAGACCAGCCTCCATATCTTTATGCAAATTTTAAAAGTGAAGCCAGGTTAAATTATTTGTTAGTGCCTGTGTTGGCGAAGTTTGGTTGGAATCTAAGCAATCATTCACCGATAAGAATTTACTTTGATGCTGGTCCTTTTGCCGGATTTTTGCTTTCGGCCCACCAGGTTACCAGTGGTTCAAGCATGGTATATGCCGATCCTCAGGGAACCCAACCAGTAAGCCCTTCGGCACAACCCTTTGATGCGAATAATGATATCAAAGATCAACTAAACACCTTCAACTTTGGCGTTTCCGGAAACTTAGGCTTTGCTTATCATTTTGCTAAAAGTAATGTGTTTATTGAGGGCGGCGGTAATTACGGGTTTTTAAATATTCAAAAAGGAACAGCCAACGGGAAAAACAATACCGGAGCGGGAACAGTAGCGTTGGGTTATGCATACACTTTTGGAAAATAGAAGCAGTACGCATTTTTTAACACTAAAATAAATTATAAAATGTCTGCCGTTAAATAGTGGCAGACATTTTTTATCATCTCTATTCATTGATTTTTTATTTCTTTTGACCGGTCAGATGTCACAATGCATTGACACAGCAAAACGTATTCTGTTTCGACCATTTTAGAAAAATTAAGCAAACTATTTTTTTTTCAATTTTATTATTTCCTTGCGGTAAGTATCTCCGACAGGTAGTTCTATCCCATTAAGCATTCCTATTTTCCTGAATTGAGTAAATGCGATCTGCGTATTAGAGACGATATAACTTCTATGAATACGCAAAAATTGATCAGACGGTAACTTCTCCATGATTGCTTTCATAGACATAAGAGTAAGATAAGACTGAGTGGTGGTATGGATCTTTGCATAATCATTTGAGGCTTCAATAAAAACGATGTCTTCGCAGGGTATCTTTATCATCTTATAATCTGAATGTATATATAGGAATTCTTTTCTAAGCGCTTTGCTTTCATCTGAAGTGATCTTGAACCTGGAAATTGCTTTTCTTACTCCTTTATGAAAACGATCCAGGTCAAATGGCTTCAATAAATAATCTATAGCATCCAGATCAAACCCATCAACAGCAAATTCTAAATAAGCGGTAGTGAATATTACCATTGGTTTTTGAACAAGATGTTTATAAAGTTGAATTCCATTGATACCTGGCATTTGGATATCAAGAAACAAAAGATCTGTAGGGCTCTTTTTGAGATAATCCAGCGCTTCAATTGCATCAGAAAAAACTGCTTCCAGGTGTAATTCGGGTGTCTTGTAAATATATTTCTTTACTACTTCCAGCGCCAATGGCTCATCATCTATTACTACACAATTTATCATTCTAATATAATTTCAGGACCAATTTTAAAAAGTTATTTATTATTTATAGTTATTTATTATTTATAGTTTACCGGTTTTGAATCTCATTTTATATACTTTATTTTTTGTTTCAGGAAAATTGTTCGGATATGTATCTTTATACAAATTCTTTTATTCATAAATTCTGCTTTACCCGTATTTTTTAAGGGTAAATCGTTGTGTTCTATTAAATAAAATGGTGAAACATTAAATTAAGTGCAAGATTAATTAAAATAATTAAGGTAAAGCGTACTAATCTGTCGGTAAAATAATTGAAATTATCAATTTTCACATTTTCTTACATGTTAAGTGCAATAGTTTTACGCCCTTAATAAAAAAAACTGTGATCCCACAACTACAATGTTTGCTTACGGGTACTGATAAGAATACATTCCAGCAATTATCTGAATACGCATCTAAACTACCATGGTTAAATGTAATAGGGAATGTTGTTAATACCAGAGAAGCCAGGCACTATCTGCAGGAATTTGATATTGATATTCTTTTTTGCGATGCAGTAACTGTGACAGAAGAAGAAATGGAAAATTTTTTGAAAAAAAAGGGAGATAAAGTGCTGACAATAGTGGTAGCTTCTCCCGAAGAACTTGCTGCTTGTAATTTTAAATGTGATGTATTTAGTTTTTTACAAAAGCCGGTTTCTTTTGAAAAATTCTTCAATGCACTCAGCTACGCTAAAACATATTTGCATTCCACTGTCAATAAAAGTGTAAATGCACCTGTAGATTATGTTTTTATAAAATCGGAGTATCGCTTTTACAAAGTAAAATTCAGCGAGATCATTTTTTGTGAAAGTATGAAGGACTATACCCAGGTATATGTAGCCAATAAAAATAAGCCAATCATTACATTACAGAATCTCAAAACATTTGTAAGTAAATTACCGAAAGAAGAATTTGTAAGGGTTCATCGTTCTTATGTAGTGTCGCTGGCAAGCATAGACGTAATCAGTAAAAACGAAGTGATCATCGGACAAAAATTTATACCAATTGGCGAAAGTTACCGGAGTTCTCTTTTTCAGTTGGTTGAACAATCTTCATAAAAAAAGTGGTGTGAATAACTTTCACACCACTTTTTTTATACAAGCCTTTTTTATTTTATAATTCCTAATTTTTCCAAATCTTCTTTCTTTACAGCGGGGCTTTTATGGTTCGCTAATTTATCAATAATGAGTTGAGCAACCTTTGCAGCATCTTCCTGGGTAGAAAATCCTCTATTGCCTTCTATTGCCGGTATTAGTGTTTGTTTAATAAAAACTTTATTATTTACTGTAATCGTGTATCCCCATCCGTTCTCAGTTTTAAAAGTATAACCTTCAACAGGCACCATACCTTTTTGGGTCATTGCAGCAATATCTCCGTCAGAGGTATTACTCTTGCAGGCGCCAATTACTGTAATTGTAATTATAAAAAAAACTATTGTAAATAATTTTTTTTTCATTTTAATCTGCAGAGTTATAAGGCGCATTAGGTTGGAACAAATAAATGTCATCGTAAGGCGTATTACTACTTCTACCGGTAGCTGCATATCCATTTCCACCTACACTAAATCCAACAGCACCTTCTCTTGCTACTCCTTCAAAGGCAGTTTTTGAAGTCCATGTATCATTCGCAAAATCATACTGCCAGGTACTTGTCATTACTCCTCCATTATTGCCGGTAGTTATATATGCAAAATCACCCATTACAAATGCAACTGCATTGGTACGCGTAATATCAGTATAATTATCATCATAAGTTTCGGTGCTCACATTAGTTATAGCTCTTTTTGCAGTCCAGGTAGGGTTAGCTGTAGGATCAAAAACCCATAAGTCATTTACAGTTGAGGTTTGTCCATTGTTATTCCCCGTACATATATACGCTTTATTGTTATAAACAAAAGCAACAGCGCCTGAGCGTTTAAAGCCTCCCATACTTATCTGCTGTGACCAGGCATCGGCGGCATCATCATACTCCCATAAGTCTTTGAGGTAATTGCCATCATATCCTGTAGAAACGTAGCCTTTGTTTAATACGGCAAATCCTACTGCATCATATCGGGCAGTTCCGCCAAAGTCAGCCACTCTTTTCCATGAATTAGCTGCCGGATCATATTGCCAAAAGTCTTTTAAACTATTAACTCCATCATATCCTGTACCTATATAACCCTTATTATTTATTGTAAATGCTACAGCAGAACTTCTGGCTGCACCCGGGAAATCAGCTTTTTGCCTCCATGAATTTAATGCAGGATCATAAGACCAAACATCATTTAACCGGTTGGTGCCGTCAAACCCGGTTCCGATATAAGCTGTATCCCCTATTACAAAAGATACGGCTTCGCTGCGGGCAACTCCTTCAAATTCTGATTCTCTTACCCAATTGCCTACAATTGTTGAAGATGAATTGCCTGATTTAGAACAAGAAGATAAGACGGGAGACAAAGCCATTGACAAACCCGCGAAACTCATTGCAGTTAATAATACATTTTTTAATTTATACATGCTTTACCAATTTTTGCCGAAAGTATAAGTGAAACTATAAGCCAAATAGTTAAAAAGTATATAAAGGGTTGTTTCATATACTAACATCAGTAATTATTGGTATGAACGTGCTAATTAAATGTACGTGTAGGTGAATCGTACTAAAAATTACTTTGTGGCAATGCCTACCCCAAAAGAATGGTTTAATATGGAAATAGTAAACACTAATCCATATTAACAATATGACAGTATTGCCTGATAGTAATATTACCTTTAACTAAAAATGCAATTGATGATAATGCATAAAGGAAGGAGTTTTGCCTGCTTTATACCAGCTATTTTACTACTTTTCACTATTTCCCTGGGAATGACTTCCTGCCAAAAAGAAACTATTAATTTTAATAATCCATTTGTTGATAACGGGACTACTAATATAGTTATGGTGGATTCATCAACTGTAGAGATGTCAACTGTTTATTTAGATTCATTCCCTACCTCCGGTTCAGGAACTCTTTTTGCGGGTAATTTTACTGATCCGGAGTTTGGAAAGATAAGCGCTGAATCTTATTTACAACTTGGCCTTCCTGCTGCCGTTACTTTTCCCAATGGTTCCGTTTTCGACTCAATAGAAGTAATCCTTAAGTTAAACAAGAATTATTATGGAGATACAACGATCCCATATTCAGTATCCGTTCACCAATTAACTCAGGTTCTTCCCTTCCCGGAAGGGCAAACTGCATCCTACAATATTGACAGCCGGGCCTATAACCCAACACCTTTGGGGAGTAAGCAAATGATTGTAAGCCCTAACATTACTGATACAATTTCTATAAGATTGCCTCAGGCTTTTGGACAGGATTTATTTGACAAATTAAATTCCAATGCAATAGAGATACAAAACATTGAACAATTTCTGAATTATTTTAAAGGGATTGCCATTACCGGAAGTGCTTCCAACAATCTCATACTTGGATTCAGTGACAGCGCTATCCTCCGGCTTCATTACCTGAAGCCCGGTGTAATAACACAGGATGCCACAGTTGATTTTAAAATTACAAATCCCTCTTATAGTTTTAATCATGTAACAGTCAACAGGGCAGGAACTCCGCTTGCAGCGCTTGGCCCCGGTAATCCACAAATATTTTCGAGCCAGACCGGAAATGTCGCATACAGCCAGTATATCACAGGGGCAATGTTGAAGATACGTTTCCCTTATCTTTTAAATTTGTTGAATTTGCCAGGCTTTATAAAAATAATAAATGCACAATTAGTGGTAAAGCCGGTTGCCAAAAGCTATACATCATTTTATCAATTACCCCCACAATTAGGATTATCAGCAACTGATCAATATAACTCTCCCGGTCCTTTTTTGAGCATACGGAATCCTTATACAGGGGCATCAGCTATCCAGGATGGTAGTCTGGTGATAGATAATATATATGGAACAGGAACCGAATACACTTATGATATAACCTCTTATTTGCAGGCTCAAATGGCGATTACTCAAAACAATAAAAATGGATTATTGTTAATACCTCCCAGCCCTTCATTAACCTTTAACAGGGTAATAGCCGGTGATTCTAAAAATTCTACAAATAAGACTCAACTAAAAGTTTATTATGTATTT
>DASSHD010000046.1:0-5078 GCA_035693085.1 Hanamia sp.
GGATAGTGAATATTGTAATAAAATTTTACAAAGGCATTTAAAGAATGTGCCGAAAAATATCGAGGAAGAACTATATAAAAATTGCCTCGCATTAAGTTACAATTGGCAAAATAAGTTTCATTGGGAACAAACAAAAATGAAACATGATATTTTGGTTGCAGATACAAAACATAAATTATCACTTTCAGCAATCTCAAAACTAAAATGGACAACCAAGGATCTCCAAAAGGCAAAATATTGGGTAAAAGAATGGAACCAATCAGAAATTGATAACAGGCTAATTAATTATTCAAGCATACCTGTATTTTCAAATGACCGGCAATATGTTTTAATTTTCCGTGGCCAGGATGTAAAGAGTGAAGGAGGTTGGGATACAATATATATTTACAAGAATGAAGGAAGCAAGTGGGTAATTGCAGAAAAGTTGGTAGTAACTGAGATTTGACCAAAACAAATGGTAACCAACAAGACTTCGGTGTACAAAAGCTTTTGTGGCTATTCATGTCCATTGAACCTTTATAGGGTGGAACTTTTATTAAAGGAAAATCTTGCTTATTTATTGCTTTACTATTAAAGCAGAACAATGTAACGGCGACCTTTACAAATTCCTCTTTCGTCCGGTCATAAAGAAATTTTTGCCGGGCACAAGCCTTTTCGTTTATCTATATACGTTAGTCTCCTGTTATAAAGTGACATTTTGCCAAAACAGTATTGAAAAAATGTTTTATGTCTCCTTACTAAATGACCTCTAAATATTATGACAAGTTAGGGAACAGCACAGATGTTGCGAAGGATACCCAGGTGAGTTATTTTTTCCACACATCTTTTATTACGATAGCATCTTTATTATGGGTAAAATCTAAACCATACATGGCTTCAAGAGTTTTGAGCACGCTATAATGATTGATCTTTTCATCATATTTCCCGGGTTTGATATTGGCGCCCACAAAAATAGTGGGGATACGATTTTGTGCTGTAAACTGATCTTCATCATAAGTAAGAATAAATAAACTATTATGCGTTTTTGCCCATCTTATATAAGCGTTTAAGTTTTTCTTTAGCCAGTTATCACCTCTCACTATGGCTGCCGAATCTCCGGGTCCACCAAGATTATGCATATCATGATCCATGTCGGGAATAACAAAAGCTACTGTGGGTAATTTATTAAAGTCTTTAGGAAATGATGTCATTGGCTGACTCAGGTAAGAAGGTATTTCATTCTTTTTATTTCCCAGCCAGTTTACCCATGGGCAATGTTTTCTTCCATATAGCATTTGATCCGTGAGTTTACTTTTTTTATAATAACATTTAAGGAACCCGGAGGATGGCATAGTTTGTCCAAAGCCTTTAAAAGAATACCCTCTTTTAATTAAAGCTGCTGCAAGGTTGGGGGTAGTAAAAAATGCTGAATCCTGAAGGCATTGATCACCGGTAACACCTTGTGTGCTTCCCGAAAAGATTGCAAGATAATTAGGCTGGCTGGGATGTGTTACACCATGTGAGTCAGTAAAAACAGCTCCTTCCCTGGCTAATTTATTAATATAAGCGGCGCTGTCTGATCCTATTATCTGATCATAACCATGATTTTCTTCTATCACTATTATCACATGATCGGGAACTTTTATACCGTTTCTTTCATGCACTTTTTTTAATCCCTGACTAAAGGATGCAAAAGGGCTTGTAATTGCTATACAGACTAACAAGAGATAGTACTTCATAAAATAAGCTTTAAAAAATTCGCAGCTAAAGTACTTCTTTTTCACTTTTAAAAACATATCAGATATTGTCTTGTATTGTGTTCGTCTGGAACAGAACATATTGTTCCTGTTGAATTAAACCCCTTAGTAGAAAATTTATAAAATAAGAATCGGGGAAATTTGCCTGCCTGCCGGTAGGCTGGTTGGTTTACTTTTAAATCCTGTGTTACCAATTCAGGTTGCCAGTACTTTTTTATTTGTTGCAAACTAACGATAGCAGTCGAGTTATATCACTGTGCATATTTTGAGATAAAGAAGAATGTTACCAAAATGATGAGTATAAAACCTGAAAAATTCCTCCAAACCCAAAAAAGAACAACAGAAATACCCAAAAAATAACAAGGGAGATAAATTACCTTTATTCCAAAAAAAAATCAAGATGCCTGAAAGTCTCTACAGATGACTGTGCATCAAAAAATATAATCCAGATAAGATTTAATAAAATATAACGGGAAGAACATACATTTAATATAAATCTCATTCCGATATGTCACCAAACATAAAGATATTGGTACTTGAAAGCAACGAAGCAGATGTGGAATTGATTCGTCGCCGGTTGCGGAGAGCAAAAATTAATTTCGAAATAAAAGCGGTTAATACTAAAGCTTCCTACAGTGTTGAGTTGGACGCATATCAGCCCGATGTGATCCTGGCAAATCATCGCGTAAAAGATATGGACGCGAAGCAAGCTCTTAGACTAAACAATAAGAAAAAATATCACATTCCTTTTATACTCGTAACCGATAGAGCAGATACATTATTTGCAGTAGAGATGATGAAATCAGGCGCTTTCGATTACCTGTTGAAAGACGATATTTCGAAACTTCCCCAAACTATTAAATCAGCCTTAAAGAATGCAGAAACATCACAAAAAAAACGGGAAGAAAGTCAGAGTGATATATTGCAAAAAAGCTTGGCGCGAAATACTGCTTTTTTAAATGCTATCCCGGACATGATTTTTGTGACCAACCGTTTCGGAGTAATCACGGATTTTCAGCCATCCAGAGATATGAAGCCCTTCGTTGCCCCTGAACATTTCCTGGGAAAAAATTGCGCCGAAGTACTTCCCCCTGAAATAGCGGAGGAAATTTTAAAAAATATCACGAAGGTACTTGAGGGAGACATCGTGCCGGTACATGAGTACCAATTGCCGTACCGGGATGGCATCCATGAATTTGAAGGGCGCTATGCAGCCATAAATGAAAATGAAGTACTCACGATTATAAGAGATATCACTTTGCATAAACAGGCCGAACAAAAAATCTTAAAAGAAAAGGAAATCTCCGAATCTATTATCAACAGTTTACCCGGGGTCTTTTACCTGTGTAGCAAGGAGGGTAAATTCCTAAGATGGAATAAAACCTGGGAGGAAATATCAGGCTGCGTTTCGACAGACATGAGCCAGATGCATCCTCTTGATTTCTTTGATGTAAGAGAGAGAGAATTAGTTGCTGAAAAAGTAGCAAATGTGTTTAAGTCAGGAGCAGATAGTTTAAGAGTTAACCTGTTGCAAAAATCAGGAAAGCCGGTTCCCTATTTTTTCACCGGCAAAAGGATTCAGTATGAAGGCCAACCCAGTATGATAGGGATAGGCCTGGACTTATCAGAGTTAACAAAAGCTCAGGATGCATTACGCCGAAACGAAGAAAAATTGCGCACATTGGTAGAACAAGCATCTGATGGTATTTGCATAGCTGACGAAAATTATCAGTTTATAGAAGTAAACAACAAATTCTGCGAGATGCTCGGTTACCCCAGAGAGGAGTTGCTTCAATTGAAAATGACAAACCTGTCAACACACAGAGCCGGAGATATACCTCCAAGATTTAATGAAATTAAGCAAGGGGATTCAACCCTGTTCGAACGGCATCTTAAAAGAAAAGACGGCTCTGTCTTCGCTGTTGAAATAAGCGCGACGATGATACAGCAGCAGTATTACTTAAGTTTTGTAAGAGATATAACAGAGCGCAAAAGGGCCCGGGATCTTCTCGCCGGAGAAAAAGAAGTAATGGAAATGATAGCGACCGGAAAACCGTTAAAAGAAATTCTACACAAAATAGCACTGAATTATGAATCCATTTGTGACGATACTATTTGTTCCATTTTATTGCTAAACAAAGAAAAGACAGAACTGTTACATGGAGCAGGCCCAAGTTTACCGGATGCTTACAACAATCATATTAATGGTGTTCCGGTCGGCCCCAAAAGTGGTTCCTGCGGAACTGCAGTATTTAGAAAAGAAAGAGTAATTGTATCGGATATCGCCAGTGATCCGTTATGGGCAAACATCAGTGATTTGCCCATCAGCCATGGATTGAAATCCTGCTGGTCTAATCCGATATTTGACAGGGATCACTCTGTATTGGGAACATTTGGCATCTATAGCATGCATGCCCGATATCCCGATGAGGAGGAGCTAATACAAATAGACCGGGCAACAAACCTCGTAAGAATTGCCATCGAACGGCATACAAACGAAATTGAACTAAAAGAAAGCGAAGAAAAATTCCGCACATTGGTAGAACGTGTTTCAGATGCGTTTGTCGCTATAGATAACAACTGGGACTACATCTATGTAAATAAAAAAGCGGATGAATTATTAGGTGTTGATCATGAATACCTGGTTGGTAAAAATATCTGGAATGAGTTTCCTGAAGTTATTGGGGGGCCATTTCACCAGGCTTGCACCAAAGCCATGAAAGAGCAAAAACAACTTACAGTATCTGAATATTATCCAATTTTTGACCGGTGGCTCGAAGGCACCCTTTACCCATCCAGGGAAGGGCTTTCAATTTATTTCAAAGATATTACCGAACAAAAGCTGGTAGAGCAAAAAATAATCAAAAGCAATAGGTTGTATTATTTTCTCAGCGAGTTTAACCAGATGATTGTGTATGCCGGTGATAAAAAAACATTATTTAAAGAGGCCTGTAAAATCGCTGTAAACATTGGAGAATTCAGAATGGCCTGGGTAGGCCTTATTAATGAAGAAACGCTTTATCTGGATCCTTTCGTTTATGATGGCGCTGAACTGGGATATCTTACCGAAATTAAAGTAAAAGCGGATGATTCGGTACCGGAAGGCCAGGGCCCGTGTGGAATGGCAACGACGCTTGGTAAGACAATTACCTGTAACGATATAGAGACAGAACCTAAAATGGCCTTTTGGAGAACCCCTGCCCTGAGAAGAGATTATCGTTCCAATATCGGACTCCCCATAAAGAAATTTGGCAAAGTGATCGGTGTATTTGCATTATACGCAGATACGAAAAATTTTTTTGATGAAGAAGAAATAGCACTTCTTGAAGGAGCTACACAAAA
>DASSHD010000047.1:0-7420 GCA_035693085.1 Hanamia sp.
AACATAACGTTAAACATTCCAATGCTAAGTGCGGCCATGGACACCGTCACAGAAGCCAATCTCGCAATCGCATTGGCAAGAGAAGGCGGCCTGGGGATTTTGCATAAAAATATGAGTATAGAAAACCAGGCGGCGCAGGTAAGAAAAGTAAAAAGAAGTGAAAGCGGGCTTATCCTTGACCCGATTACTTTACGATTGGAAGCTACCATCGGCGATGCGTTAATACTAATGAAAGAAAACAGGATTGGGGGAATTCCCATCATTGATAAAGAAGGAAAATTAGCGGGAATTTTAACCAACCGTGATCTGAGATTTGAAGATAATATGAAGCGCAAAGTGAGTGAGCTAATGACTCACGATAACCTGATAACTGCACCGGAAGGAACTGACCTGAAAAAAGCACAAATCATTTTAAGAAAATACAAAATTGAAAAATTACCGGTTGTAAACAAAAAAGGAATTTTAAAGGGACTTATTACGTATCGCGATATTTTACAGGTACATAATCATCCTTATGCTACTAAAGATTCTTTTGGAAGATTACTTGTTGGCGCGGGTGTCGGTATCACAAAAGATATCAGTGAAAGAGTAGATGCTTTGCAACAGGTAGGCGTAGATGTAGTTTGCCTTGATAGTGCACATGGACATACCAAAGGAGTAATAGATGCACTAAAAAAAATAAAAAAAGATTTCAAAAATTTACAGATTATAGCTGGAAACATTGCAACAGGAAGCGGCGCTAAAGCGCTGGCAGATGCAGGTGCAGATGCAGTAAAAGTAGGAATCGGGCCAGGTTCAATTTGTACTACGAGAATCGTTGCGGGCGCTGGCGTTCCGCAAATAACAGCATTACTCGAAGTTTCATCTGCATTGAAAAATAAAAATGCAGGTATCATTGCTGACGGCGGCATTAGATATACCGGCGATATGGTGAAAGCGCTTGCCGCCGGCGCTAATTGTGTAATGATGGGTGGTGTTTTTGCAGGTACAGAAGAAAGCCCCGGCGAAACAATTATTTATGAAGGAAGGAAATTTAAACAATACCGCGGCATGGGTTCTCTGGGTGCGATGGCGCAGGGAAGCAGTGATCGCTATTTTCAGGATGGCGGTGATAACGGATCAAAAAAATATGTACCTGAAGGTATTGAAGGAAGAATAGCTTACAAGGGGTTTTTACATGAAGTGGTTCACCAATTCACAGGCGGTTTGCGTGCAGGAATGGGATATTGCGGAGCAAAAGATATTTCTGCATTGCAACAGGCAATATTTATAAAAATTACGAATGCAGGAATGAGAGAAAGCCATGCACATGATGTAGAGATCACGAAGGAAGCCCCAAATTATAGCAGGTAAGGGTAGTTTGTAGTTTGTTTAAGATTGATAAAATAGCTTTACAGAAAAATAAGAATCTTACTTATTTATCTACCTACCGGTAGCCTGCCTGTCCGGTAGGCAGGGCAGGTTTGTTTACTGCGAAATAGTTTAAGTAGGATAAACTAAAAACATTCTATTATTAATTTCTAATTTTTTATTCATCATTATAACATTTCTTTTGAAACCAACATTCTCTTTTCAAAAATCAATAAGCATTGTAGTATTTATTATACTGATATTCTCACTTCCTGTAAAATTGTTAGCTCAAAACGATTCCTGTCATTTACGTATAAGTCTTCTTACTGCAACTCCGGGAGAACTATTATACACAACTTTTGGTCATAGCGCCTTGCGTATAACTGACAGTGTTAATAATACCGATATTGTTTACAACTACGGTACATTTGATTTTGAAACGCACGATTTCTATCTCAAGTTTATAAGAGGTAAACTTCCTTTTTATCTATCAACTGAGAATTTTGATGATTTTATATCAGAATACCAGCAAGACAACCGCGGGGTTACAGAGCAGGTTTTGAATTTGACCTGTGCTGAAAAACAAAACATCCTTATGCTTTTGGAAGTGAATATGATGGGAAACAACCGTGGTTATAAATATGATTTTACATTTGATAATTGCACCACCCGGCTTCGCGATCTTATCGAAAAAGCAACAGATTCTACAGTCCACTTCGGCCAGGTATTGCATACAAAAGTTACATTCCGTAACCTTATTCATGAATATTTAAATTATAACGACAAGCAATGGAGTAAACTTGGGATTGATATTCTTCTTGGCAGTAAACTTGATGCAACAATAACGCCATACCAGGTAATGTTTTTACCGGATTACCTGATGAGAACCCTTGACAGTACTACACTTGGCGGAAGGCCAATTGTTAGCGACAAGCACACTTTATTCAAAATAGATCATTCAAAAATTGAAAAAAATAATTTAACGCATCCGTTTTTTTTGTTTATCTGTCTCTTTGTGATCATTGCATTTTTAAGTTTTTCAAAAAATACTTTTATTCAAAAAACTCTTGGATCGTTTGATGGCTTTTTATTTTTTATAACCGGTTTGTTGGGAATATTATTACTCTTCATGTGGTTTGGCACGGATCATATTATGTGCCGCAATAATTATAATTTATTATGGGCGTGGCCAACAAATGTAGTTACAGCATTTTATATTCATTCTAAAAAAAGATGGCCAAAAGTATATTTTACAATTTATTCAATATTTAATATTATTTTAATTGCCTTATGGGCCTGGGTCCCACAACATTTGAATGCCGCATTAATTCCTGTTATTGCTATTTTAATTTTCAGAAGCCTGATTTATATTTTCAGAAAAAAATAAATGATGCCACACATCTTGTTTCAAAATAAAAAAATATTTTATCGCATCGAAGGCCAGGGGAAGCCTGTCTTGTTATTGCATGGTTTTGGTGAAGATAGAAATATCTGGAATAAACAGATAAAGCCTCTGATCAAAAATTATTGTTTAATAATTCCTGACCTTCCCGGAAGTGGCCAATCAGAAATGCTTGAAGGAAAATGTACAATGAAAGATTATGCAGAAGTTATAAAAAATATTGCAGATGAATCTATTCTTAAAAATAAAAAAGAAGCTCAATTCTCACTCATTGGCCACAGCATGGGAGGTTATATTACTCTTGCTTTTGCAGAAAAATATCCGGCATTATTAAATTCATTCGGACTGTTTCATTCATCGGCTTTTGCAGATGATGAACCAAAGAAAACAATCAGAAGAAAAGGGATCGAATTCATTAAAAGAAATGGTTCGGAAGCGTTTCTAAAAACTTCTATCCCAAATTTATTTTCAGAACAAACAAAAAAAGAACGACCTGAATTAATAACTCAATTATTAACTATTTCAAAAAATATTTCTCCCCAAGCATTGATCCAATATTATGAAGCAATGATTTTAAGGCCCGACAGGACTTCAGTTTTAAAGTCATTCTCAAAGCCTGTCCTATTTATTTGCGGCAAGCATGATACTGCGGTTCCTTTAGATGTTTCACTCAAACAATCTCAAATTCCTGCTGTTACTTTTTTACACGTTCTCCAACATTCCGGGCATGTAGGTATGTGGGAAGAAGACAAATTATCTTCAAAATATTTATTGGAATTTTTAAGAAACATATAATAAATTTTCCCATCAAATCCATTGTAACAATTATGTAAACATGGCGTTTGCATTTAGAATTGTCATTGATAAAAAGTAATTTGCAATCTTAATCTTTCATGAAAAAATCTTTGCTGGCCATATTGGTTTTGCTGGCGGTATTCAAATGCCAGGCACATCATATCATTGGTGGTGAAATGTTTTATAATTATCTCGGAAAAGGAACGGCTCCCAATACAAGTAAATATTTAATAACTCTCAAAATATTTCGCGATCAGAATGCCCCGCCGGGCACAGCTCCTATGCCAACTGAAGTTTATATCGGCATATTCAACAATGATAATGGGCAGCAATATCCGGGGCCATATCCCTATTATATTGTTCAAAAAAATGATGAACTTCCGGTAACTGTAGATCCGCTGCCACCTTGTATCAACAATGCACCAAACCTAAGCTATCATGTGGGAATTTTTTTACTTACAGTAGAACTACCTGATAATGCCAAAGGCTATACAGCTTCATTTCAAACATGCTGCAGGGTGGACAATATAAGTAATGTAATGAATTTTAATGGCATTGAAACAGGTTCTACTTTTAGTTGCAATATAGCTCCGGCAATTTATAAGGATAATTCTCCCGAATTTACAACCAGCATAGATGTAATTTGCGGCGGGAAACCTTTTACTTTAAAATTCGATGCCACTGATGCAGATGGCGATTCACTTGCATATTCATTTGCAGAAGCCTACGATGGAGGTGAACGAAGGGATGCTCAAAATGCTAATCCGGATCCGCCTCCCTACAATTCAGTTATTTATGATAATGGTTTTACTGCCAATACACCTTTAGGTTTACAGGCAACTATTGATTCACATACCGGCATTATTAGTGGTATTGCGCCTGCAGTGGGAAAATATGTTTTAGGCGTAAAAGTGCTTTCCTACAGAAACGGTGTTTTGATAAATGACCACAGAAAAGATTTTATTATTAATGTATCTGATTGCAACTTCGCGGGTGCGCAGCTAAATCCCAAACCGGTAATCTGTGATAGCTTTAATGTAGCTTTTACCAATGATAATACTTCGCCTCTGAACAAAACTTTCCTATGGGATTTTGGAGATCCCAGTACAGGCAATTTAGATACATCATCATTACAAAGCCCTACTCATGTATATTCCGATACGGGAGTGTATGTTTATAAATTGGTAGTGAACCCGGGAGAACAATGTAGGGATTCCACTACTCAGATTGTAAAAGTCTATCCTGGATTTTCTCCCGCTTTTAATACTGATGGCGAGTGCATTAATTCTTCTATTTTTTTTATTGACAGAACAACTACGAGATATGGTTCGGTAAGTGGTTGGTCATGGAATTTTGGCGATCCCTCCAATTCTTCCGATACTTCTGACCTAAAAAATCCTTCTTACGTTTATACTACCCCTGGCAATTATCCGGTGGAGTTAACGGCTACAAGTAGTAAGGGTTGCCTAAAAACGATAACCGATACCGTCCCAATAAAAGCAAAACCCGATTTTAAAGTAAATAATGATACACTTATCTGTAATATTGATACAATACAATTGACGTCAATAGGTACCGGGACCGTTTCATGGACTCCTAATTATAATATCAATAATCAACATAGTTTTACACCTTTGGTAAGTCCCGATGTACCCACTACCTATTTTGCCACTTTGGTAGAAAGCCGCGGTTGCTCTGCTACCGATTCGGTATTTGTAAATGTGGTGAGCAGGGTATCATTAAATTTGCCACCGGATACTACAATATGCCTAACTGATACAATTACTATTAATACCGTCAGCGATGGGCTACATTATTTATGGTCTCCGGCTGCTACTATTATTAACGATACCGCAAAATATCCCCAGGTAGTTCCCGATGCCAATACTACATATCATGTAGTTTCAAGTATCGGTAAATGCAATACTGCCGCCAATATTACTGTAAAAGCAGTTCCTTACCCCAAAGCAGATGCAGGGCGGGATA
The DNA here is from genome assembly GCA_035693085.1 of Hanamia sp. GTDB lineage: Bacteria > Bacteroidota > Bacteroidia > Chitinophagales > Chitinophagaceae > Ginsengibacter. The sequence goes on from DASSHD010000047.1 coordinate 5,534, forward strand.
CAGCGATTTGCTTTCCAAACAGAATTCAGTTACATGCAACCGGAGGAAGTATTTATTCCTGGTCGCCGGTTAATTTTTTAAACAATCCTGATATCGCTAATCCTGTTTCTTCGCCGGAGGAATCAATACAATATATAGTTAAGGTAAATGATGTACTGGGATGTCCTAAATCAACTTATGATTCGGTTACTGTAATGGTAGAAAAACCAATTGCTGATGCAGGGCCGAGGGATACTTCAGTTGTTGTAAACCAACCTTTGCAATTAAATGGAACAGGCGCGGAATTTTATTTTTGGTCGCCTGCAACCGGGCTAAACAATCCTGATATTTCAAATCCTGTAGCGCTCTTGTCCGAGAGTCAGCAATATGTTTTACAAGTCCAAACTGCCTCAGGGTGTGCCTCTACTGATACTATCAATGTTACGGTTTATAAAGTAAAGCCTGACCTGTATGTTCCGGATGCATTTACACCAAACGGTGACGGGAAAAATGATATTTTCAGGCCGATACCTGTTGGAATGAAATCCTTAACTTTTTTTAAAGTATATAACCGTTTGGGGCAATTGGTTTATGCAACAAATGTTATTAATCAGGGTTGGGATGGTAATTTCAAAGGCGCTCCACAGGATCCGGGGGTATTTGTGTGGATGGCGCAGGGAGTAGATTATCTTGGTAAAACAATTTTTAAGAAAGGATCAGTTATTTTGATCAGATAGTGTATAAAAAAATAGTATTCAGTAAACAAACATTTTTTGAAGATTTCTTCTATGACAAAAAAGCTGTATCCGTGCGAAAAAAATATTTTAGGTTCTTGCTTAGCAATACTTTTTTTATTTTATCATTTTTTACAAATTATATAAGTACTCTTTAATAAACAGTCTTTTTTCAGGTTGCTGAAAATGCTACATGGTCTCTTTTAATTTATAAGAAAATCGCCTGGCTTGTATCCTATTTTATTTTTATACCTCCCATTGAAGTGTTTTGTTGATGGTAAGGTTGTTGTAAGCAAAAATGGTGTAGGATAATCCAAAACCAAATTGCCGTCAATCATCGAAGATATTATCCTAAAGACTTGAGTATTTATAAATGATAGCGCTAAACACTTTAATTTTGCGGATACGAGTCTTGCCCGAAACTCGGGTGACTGAAATGAACGTTAATAGATTAATTTTATTTAGTAATTTTAAAAAATAGCAATCCTTTTTAAAAATTATGAAGTTAAAAAGTTTACATATTGATTCTTACAGGCATTTACAAAATATAAATTTTGATTTTACTTACCCTAAGGGGCACGAAAAGTTCGGACAACCATTAGAAAAAATTTGCATTATAGGGCAAAGCGCAACGGGTAAAACAAGTATTTTAGAATTGATAAAAGACGTTTTTTCCAAAATAGATTCTATTGAAACACTTAATGGCCAATCGTTATTTAAACATTTCAATTTAGGATTTGATGGTCATTTAAAATTTTTTTATAACAATAAGATTGCGAGGATAACTAAAGATAAAATATATTTAGGTGAGCAGGAATACAAAAATATATCAAATGGATCTGGTAGTGTTGGCCATCTTTTCGATAAAGGATTGAGATTAATCTATTTAAGTTCCGAAATAATTTCAAAGGAATCCATCAATATTTTTAACCAAAATCCCATTAATATTTTAAGTGATTTATCAATAGACAAATATTCAGGATTTAATGAAGGTAACATTAATTCAAATTATATAATTGAGTTTTTGCAAAATATAAATTCCGAAATCTGGTTTTCTTTACTATATAAAATATTAGACTATAGAAAAAGGTTTACACAAATGGCCTCTGAAATAATTAACAAGGGTGCTATTGCTGATATGAAGAAACTTAGTAACCAATATGAAAGTTGGTCT
>DASSHD010000048.1:0-5358 GCA_035693085.1 Hanamia sp.
TAATAATTTATCTGCAGCAATTGTTTATACAGAACCGCTCAATAAAACACTCTCTTTGTTATTAGGTTACCAGATTGCCTATAATTATGGCACTAACAATCAATTGACTTATGATTATTCAGGCGCTTCGGGGAAATATGATTTTCTTATAGATTCGTTGTCAAATAATTTCAAACAAAATATTATTCAAAATATCCCTTCCGCTAAAATTAATTTTTCCAATAAAAAATTTAAAATGAATATCGGTTCGGGATTTGGGTTTACTCATTTTGACCTGAAAGACATTACTTTCAATAAAGATTATTTAAGAAACTATACCAATTTTTATCCCTCTGCCAATGCAACATATACTTATAAACCCAACCACAGCATCCGGTTTTATTATAATGGAAATACCACCCAGCCTACGGTTAATCAATTGCAACCATTAAGAAATAATAATAATTATTTTAACCAGGTAATCGGAAACCCTGATCTAAAGCCTTCTTTTACCAATTCATTTAGAATGGGGCATCAGGCGTATAATTTTTTAAAAGATTTGTGGACGTATCAATCTGTTAATGTACGACTGGTACAAAATGCTATTACCACTAATAGTATTGTTGATCTGGATTCTGGAAAAACTATTTCGCAACCTATCAATGTAAATGGCAATTATTCCGTCAATTTTTATGGTGGGTTAGGATTTAAGTTAAAAAAGATTGACACCCGGTTTAACCTGTCACCCAATTTCAGCTATAACAGATATGCAAACGTTATTAATAGCCAAAAAAGCTTTGCTACAACTCTTTCCCCGGGGATTTGGATTAATATTTCAAAATCAAAGGAGAAAAAATATGATCTGTCTGTAAGCGATGAGATTAGTTATAATTCCAACACTACATCACAGAACAATACCAAAATCCAATTTTATACTAACCAGCTTTCGTTTAACGGAACAATATATTTCAAAAAGGTTTGGTCATTGATTACAGATTATCAATATTATTACAGGCAAAAAACGATTCAATCAGATAACAACCTGAATACGAATATCTGGAATGCCCAGCTTCAGCGCACTTTTAAGCACGATGAATTCACCATATATTTTAAAGTAAGAGATATCCTGAACCAGAATATTGGTATTCAAAGAAATTTTTACGGCAACACATACACACAGGAAACCGATGACAGGCTTAAAAGATACTTTATGATTGGGTTTACATGGAATTTTAAGAATAAAGGATCAAAATAATTGGTATAATGGTTATCAGTCTTTCTTAAAGATTGATACCTCTTTAACTGTACTTAGAAAAAATGACAGGAATGAAAATTAAAATAATTCTATTCGCTATTTGCTTATTTTTTTATGCAGATTTACCTGCGCAAATATTTATCAGCAAAGGGAAAATCGAGTATGAAGTAAAATCGGATATCAGAAAAACAATGGGTAACAATACATGGGAAGAAATGCTTAAAGATAAATTGCCCCGTTTTAAAACAGGATATTACGCATTAACTTTCGCCGGTAATAAAAGCCTTTATCAATTTGACCATTGGGGCGCTCCTAAGTTGCCTGACTTTATGACAAGCGGCGATGAAAATGAAAAATACTTTTATAATTATAATTCGGGCATTTATAACATACAAAAAAATGTGGAAGGAAGCAATATTAATATTTCCGATTCTATCCCAAAACTAAAATGGAAATTAGTAAATGAATACAGAGTAATTGCCGGATTTAATTGCCGCAAGGCTTATGCAGTGATGCTCGATAGTGTGTATGTGTTTGCTTTTTATACTGAAGAAATTACTGTCCCGGGAGGGCCTGCTTCTTTTCATGGATTGCCCGGAACTATTTTGGGCGTAACGGTTCCACGATTATATACTTCGTGGATAGCTACAAAAGTAGAAGTAAATGGTATAGATGTGAATGCCATTAAACCGGTTGATGCAAAAAAGAATATTTCTATGAGTGATTTAAAATCTCTCATTATAGACCGCACTAAAGATTGGTATAGCGATGAAGATGCCAGTGAGAATAAGGAATTACAACAACAAAAAGCCAGGTTTATCTGGGAAACATTGTTGTAACGTATGTCTGACGATCTCCGTCTGACCGATTAACAGCAAAGCAACATTTTTTCAGGATTACTCTTATCTATCCGTTCAGACGGGGACGGTAAGTCCGGGTAGTAGTAAACCAACAATTATATAAAATTTCTATTCTGTTTAAAATACTAACAGTTATTAATCTATGAATTAAAACTTCGGACTGAAGAATTCTTCACAATTTGTTAATAACCTTATGCAGCGAAATGGCCTCTGAAATTGCCTTAACCTTGTTAATAAAAACTTAATGGCAATTAAAGTAATTTTTACTTTCTTTGCCGCAAAATAAAAAACTACAGATATGAAGTTAAAAAGAATTATACTATTATTAATCGCTGCTTTTTTGTTTCCCTTTATTATGAATGCACAGGTAACTACAAGTAGTATTACAGGCTTTGTAAAATCGGATAAGGGCGAGCCGCTTGAAGGAGCTACCATTACAGCAATTCATGTTCCTTCAGGTACTAAATATGTAACCCTTAGCAATAAAGACGGCAACTTTACTTTACCCAACACGAGGATAGGCGGTCCATTTACGCTAACTGTGGAATATGTGGGGTTTCAGCCACAAACCATAAAAGATATTACATTGAGCCTGGGCGAACCTTACTTAGCTAATGTGACATTATCTCAAAAAGCACAGGTATTGAGTGAAATAACTATCGCTGCCTCGGGAAGGCCAACTATAGCTAAAACAGGCGCCAGTACGATTTTAAATGCACGCCAAATTGCGGATCTGCCTTCAATTAGCCGGAGCATTTCTGATTTTACACGGCTTACTCCACAATCAAATGGAAATAATTTTATGGGAAGGGACGGTAGGCTTAATAATATCCAGGTAGATGGCGCGAACCTGAATAACAATTTTGGATTAAGCACCGACCCTATGCCAGGTGGTGGCGCAAGCCCTATTTCCATTGAATCTTTTGATGAAATTTCTGTAAACATAGCTCCTTATGATGTAAGGCAATCGGGTTTTACCGGAGCAGGAATCAATGTGCTTACCAAGAGTGGAACCAATACTTTTCATGGATCTGCTTACGGATTTTACCGGGATCAAAGTTTTAATGGTACACATGCGGGTAAAGTAGATGTTACCGCACCTACTCAGAAGAATAAAGTGTATGGGGCTACACTTGGCGGGCCAATCATAAAAAATAAACTATTTTTCTTCGTAAATGCTGAATGGGAGAATTCAGCAGTACCAAATGGGAATACTTATGTTCCTACTGGCTCATCAGCTTCTGGTAATAAATCAGCCTCACCAGTTGATTCGTTGAATAAGTTCAGAGACGTATTAAAATCCAAGTATAATTACGATGCCGGGGTTTATGATAACCGTCCTAATTATATTACCAAAAACAGGAAACTTCTTGCGAAAATAAACTGGAATATCAGCGACAAACATAAATTGATATTGAAATATTCCGACTTTAAAGGTTCTGACCAATCGCCACTTAACGGGAGCAGTGTTCCTAATGGTGGTGGGTTTATCATTACTAATCCGGGAGTGGATACATCCAAACCTATTTCAAGGCTTCCAAATAACAGAAACGGTGATCAGTCCATTGGTTTTTCCAATTCTGATTATGCAACAGACCATGTTGTACAATCAGGTACTTTAGAATTAAATAGTAATTTCAACAGTAGGGTTTCTAATCAATTATTACTTGCCTATACCCACATTGACGATAAAAGAAATAGCCCCGGGGGAATATTTCCTACTATAGAAATTTTCAATGCGGATGGTACAGTTCCCGGAGTTACAAAGGGAAGAAATTATATGAGCGCAGGAACCGATCCATTTACCAGAAATAATGAAGTAGTTAATAATATTGCTACTGTGACTGATAATTTTTCCTATTTCGCAGGTAAACATACCCTCACCGCCGGCGCTACTTATGAGTATCAAAGATTAGGAAATGCATTCATGCAGGGATCAGAAAGTTATTATATTTTTAACACGCTGAATGATTTTGTAACCGATGCGCCACCTGCATTTTATGCTTATACATATTCCCTTGTGCCGGGACAACCAAAAGTATTCTCTGCGAACTTGAAAATGGGACAATTAGGTGTGTACCTCCAGGATGAAATTAATATTAATCAAAATTTCAAACTTACTTATGGAATCAGGGGAGATGTTCCCACTTACCTGGCTCAACCAATAGAAAATCCAGCCATCACTGCATTGCAATTTCCTGATAAAGATGGCAAAATGATGAGTTTCAATACCGGAAAATGGCCAAAGGCCTCTTTACTTTTGTCTCCACGTGTTGGATTCAGATGGAAAGTGCCGGATGAGAGAGGTTTAGTATTGCGTGGAGGATCAGGTATATTCACAGGTAAAATACCTTTTGTATTCCTGACTAACATGCCAAGCAATAGTGGAGTTTATCAAAATGGAGTTACAGTAACTGATTATGCGGATCTTGCCGGATTTACTTTTAATCCTGACCCTGATGGGTATCTTTCTAAATTCCCATCCACTATTACTGCATCAGCGCCACATAGTTTTGTTTTAATAGATCCTAAATTCAAATTCCCCCAGGTTTGGAGAACCAATATTGGAATAGATAAACAATTAGGAAATGGGTTTAATGCAACAATAGACCTGCTTTATACAAAAGACCTTAATGATGTAAAAATGCGTAACGCCAACCTGAAAGCTCCCACAGGGAATCTAACAGGGGCAGATGACCGTACTTATTATACAAGCAATGATAAATTTATTTATCCAAATCTTGGAGAAGTAATTGTATTGGAAAATACGCATAAAGGATATTCATTTTCAGCTACCGGACAAATATCCAAATCATTTGCAAAAGGATTTTACGGTTCGCTGGCTTATACTTATACTTTAGCCACAGAAGTGAGTCCTAATCCGGGTTCCAGGGCTAACTCGGCATGGGAATCTATTGCTAATAAAGGCACTTCAAATGATGTAGAACTTTATTATTCACAATACGCAATTCCACATCGTGTGGTAGGGAACTTGTCATATAGGTTGGAATATGCAAACCATTTTGCAAGCACCATATCTCTTTTTTATGAGGGCACATCACAGGGAAGTTTATCTTACGTAATTGGCGGTGATCTGGACGGGGATGGAAATAATAAAACTGACCTGATGTATATTTATGCTAAAGGCTCTGATGTTCCATTTGTTAACTTCCTGAATAAGGATGGTTCAGTAAAATATACTGTTGCTCAACAACAGGCCGCTTATGATCAATTTGTAAGCAATTCTCCTTATCTGAGCAGACA